>CAXUIA010000203.1:0-1853 GCA_964250835.1 uncultured Acetobacteraceae bacterium
GGCGGAACACCCTGGCCGACAGGCCGTCGAGCTCGGCGCCGACGATTTCCAGCACGTCGGCGAGCCGGCCGACGATGGCTTCGAGGAGACCCACCAGCAGGTCCGGCGGGGCGAGCGGCGCCGGTGAGCGTTCGACGGTCTGGCCGTAGGTCTCGATGGAGGGGTAGTCGGCGTAGCGGATCGTGATCAGGACGTGCTGCGAGACGACGAGTCCGAGAGGCATGATGGCGCTCGCACCTTCGCGCCGGCGGACGAGTGTCGTGGTCAAATAGAGGTGGCCGTCCTCGCGGAAGAGGCGGTTGGAGCTCTCAATCTGCTGCAGGTCGGCGCGCGTGGGGATGCGCAGGCCGGTCAGCTTAGCAGCCGCCGCCTGCTCGTCTGGCGTAGGATCGAACAGGTCGAACCAGACGGACTTTTCGGCGTCGATGGACGTGCTCAGGTCGAGAGTGCGTGCGGGTGCCCGGGCGGGTCGCGCGATCAGCATGGCGTCTCCATCTTGTGGTGCGTGACCGCGTAACACCACTGGTCTATGACGCAGAAGCGGCCTTTGCGCCGTCTAGGAGGTATCGTGCCGGAAGGCGACAGAGCATCTCACCTGCCGAACTCGCTACGCAGCGGGCCGGATGCGCGCGGCCGTTACGGCGCGTTTGGCGGCCGGTTCGTGGCCGAGACGTTGATGCCGCTGATTTTGGAGCTGGAGCGGGCTTGGAACGAGGCGCGGGTTGATCCGGCGTTCCGGGCTGACCTCGACGCCTACCTGAAGAATTATGTCGGAAGGCCGAGCCCGCTTTGGCATGCGCGAAGGCTGTCCGAACAGCTCGGAGGGGCACAGATCTTTCTCAAGCGCGAGGAGCTGAACCATACCGGTTCGCACAAGCTCAACAATGTCATGGGGCAGATCCTGCTCGCGCGGCGCATGGGGCGGACCAGGATCATCGCGGAGACCGGGGCAGGCTCGCACGGGGTCGCAACGGCGACGGTTTGCGCGCTGTTTGGCCTGCAATGCATCATTTACATGGGCGCGGTCGACGTCGAGCGGCAGCAGGCGAACGTGTTCCGGATGCGGCTGCTGGGGGCGGAAGTGCGAGCGGTCGAAACCGGGGCCGGCACGCTCAAGGATGCGATGAACGAGGGGATGCGCGACTGGGTCGCCAACGTCGACGACACCTACTACCTGATCGGGACGGTGGCGGGGCCGCATCCTTATCCGGCGATGGTCAGCGAGCTGCAGCAGATCATCGGCGAGGAAGCGCGGGCGCAGCTCGGAGAGGCGACGGGGCGACTGCCGGATGCGGTGGTGGCGTCGGTGGGCGGCGGGTCGAACGCGATGGGTATTTTCCACGCCTTCCTTGACGAGCCTTTGGTGCGGTTGATTGGAGTGGAGGCGGCGGGACGCGGGCTCGACAGCGGCGAGCAGGCGGCGAGCATCAGCCGCGGCCGGCCGGGGATCCTGCACGGCAACCGGACTTACCTGCTCCAGGACGATGACGGCCAGATCAACGAGGCGCACAGCATCAGCGCGGGGCTGGATTATCCGGGGATCGGACCCGAGCACTCATGGCTGCATGAGATCGGGCGGGCGGAGTATGTCGCGGCGACCGACGACGAAGCGCTGGCGGCCTTTCAGCTCTGCACGCGCGCGGAGGGGATCATACCGGCGCTGGAATGCGCGCATGCGATCGCATACGTGGCCAAGCTGGCGCCGACGATGGATCGCGACCGCATCGTGCTGATGAACCTGTCGGGGCGCGGCGACAAGGACGTGGCAACGGTCGCGCGCCATCAGGGCGTCGAGCTCGGAGGGCGCGATGAGCCGGATACGGACGCGCTTCGAGGCACTTCGACGTGAGGGG
>CAXUIA010000203.1:1863-4979 GCA_964250835.1 uncultured Acetobacteraceae bacterium
ATGGCAATCCTGCACGGCATGCCAGGGGCGGGCGCGGATCTGATCGAGATCGGGGTGCCGTTCACCGATCCGACGGCGGATGGGCCCACGATCCAGGCGGCGTCGAAACGAGGTCTCGGAGCAGGATCGACGCTTGCGGGCACGCTGGCCATGGTGCGGGAGTTCCGGGCGGGCGACGACGCGACGCCCATCGTGCTGATGGGGTATGTGAACCCGATCGCGAGTTTTGGTCCCGAGCGGTTCTGCGCGGAGGCGGCGGAGGCGGGTGTGGACGGGCTGATCGTGGTCGATCTGCCGGCCGAGGAGGCGGAGATGCTGACGCCGGCCGCTTCGGCATACGGGCTGGATCTGGTGCGGCTGGTGGCGCCCACGACGTCCGATGAGCGGCTGGCGCACGTGCTGACGGGAAGTTCGGGGTTCGTCTACTACGTCAGCATCTCGGGTGTGACGGGAACGCGGACGGCGTCGGAGGCGCAGCTTTCGACGGCCCTGCCGCGGATCAGGCGGGCGACTGAACTGCCGGTTGCGATCGGCTTCGGGATACGCTCGCCCGCCCAGGCGGCGGCCGCCGTTCGGATCGCGGATGCGGCAGTCGTGGCGTCCGCGCTGATCGAGACGCTGGCGGCGAGCCTTGATGATGCGGGGCGGGCGACGGCGCACACGGTGTCGGCGGTTCTCGACCAGGTGCGGTCGTTGTCGCTGGCCGTCCGAGAGGCACGCGTGGTGGAGGAAGCAGAGGCATGAGCTGGCTGACCGAGTATGTCCGCCCGAAATTCCGCACGCTGCTCGGCCAGCGCGACGTCCCGGACAATCTGTGGACGCAATGCGAAGCTTGCCAGCAGATGGTGTTCTCCAACGAGCTCGAGAAGAACCTGCGCGTCTGCCCGCATTGCGGGTTTCACATGCGGATTGGCGCGGCTGTGCGCCTGGGCTTCATCTTTGACGAGGGGAAATACACCAAGGTCGATCTGCCGAAGGTGCCGTCTGATCCGCTCGGGTTTCGCGACGAGAAGCGCTACACCGACCGGCTGCGCGAGGCGCGCGGCAAGACGCATCTCGACGACGCGCTGCTTATCGGGATCGGCACGATCGGCGGCCGCAAGGCGGTGGCGGCGGCGATGGAGTTCCAGTTCATGGGCGGCTCCATGGGCGCCGCTGTGGGCGAAGGGCTGCTGGTTGCGGCGCGGCAAGCGGTGCAGGCCTCCTTGCCGCTGGTGTTGTTCACGGCGTCGGGCGGTGCGCGCATGCAGGAGGGCATGATCAGCCTGATGCAGATGCCGCGTAGCACGATTGCCGTGCAGATGGTTCGCGAGGCGGGGCTGCCGTACATCGTGGTGCTCACCAATCCGACGACGGGTGGGGTGACGGCGAGCTTCGCGATGCTGGGCGACGTGCAGATCGCCGAGCCGGGGGCGACGATCGGGTTTGCGGGCGCTCGTGTGATCGAGCAGACGGTGCGCGAGACGTTGCCGGATGGGTTTCAGAAGTCGGAGTATCTGCTCGATCACGGGATCGTGGACATGGTGGTGCCGCGCGGCCAGTTGGCGGCGACCCTGGCGCAGATCCTCGGGCTGCTCGCGCCGCTGGCGGACGTCCAGCCCGCCGACGCGGCGGGGAACGTGGCCAAGGAGCCCGTCGCGGCGTCGTGACGGCGTCGTCCGATGCGATCCTGGCACGGGTCCAGGCGCGCTACCCGGTCCTGATCGATCTCAGTCTCGAACGGCTTGCGGCGCTGCTGGAGCGGCTTGGGCACCCGGAACGCCGGTTGCCGCCGGTGATCCACGTCGCGGGGACGAACGGCAAAGGGAGCACGGTCGCGTTCGTGCGCGCCATTGCCGAGGCGGCCGGGCTGGTGGTGCATGCGACGACGTCGCCGCACCTGGTGTCGGTGGTTGAGCGGTTCAGGGTGTCGGGACGGCTGGTGGACGAGGCCGTGCTGGCGGCGACGCTGGAGCGGATCGAGCGGGCCGATCCCGACGCAACGGTTACGGTGTTCGAGGCGATGATCGCGGCGGCGTTTGTTCTGTTCTCGGAGGCGTTTGCCGACTTGGCGATTGTGGAGGTGGGGCTCGGCGGGAGGTATGACGCGACCAACCTCCTGTCGTCGCGGGTGGCGGCGATCACGTCGGTGTCGATGGATCACGAGGCATTTCTTGGCGACCGGCTGGAGCTGATTGCCGGCGAGAAGGCGGGGATCATCAAGAAGGGCGGGCTGGTGGTGACCGGGCGGCAGCGCCCGGAGGTGCTGGCGGTGATCGACGAGCGGGCGGCGGGACAGGGCGCGTCGGTCTGGGCCAGGGATCGGGAGTGGACGATCGAGGAGGACGGGGATGGCCTGCTCTATGACGATCCGGTGGGCCGGCTGCGGCTACCCAGGCCCGGGCTGATCGGGCGTCATCAGGTCGACAATGCCGGCATCGCGGTGGCGGCGGTACGTCGCGCCGGGTTCGGCGTCGCGCAGGGCTTTGCTGCGATCGGGACGGCGGAGTGGCCGGCGCGGCTGCAGCGGCTCGATCGGCGCACGGCGCCTCCCCTCGAGGTGTGGCTGGATGGCGGGCACAATCCGGGTGCCGGTGCGGCGTTGGCGGAGCTCGCGTCGGGGGCGTGGCAGGATCGGCCGTTGCACCTGGTGGTGGGGCTGAAGGAGACGAAGGACGCGGCTGGCTTCCTGCGGCCTTTGTTGCCTTACGCCGAGACGGTGTGGGCGGTGCGCGAGCCGGGGCAGCATCTGGCGATGGAGGTGGACGCCATCGTGGCGGCATCGGGCGGGGTGGCGCGCCCTGGCCCGCGCGTGGCGGACGCACTTGCGGGGATCGTGGCCGAAGGGCGTTCCGGCCGTGTGCTGGTGTGCGGCAGCCTCTATCTGGCTGGCGAAGTCTTGAAAATGGGGTCTGGGGCTTAAAGCCCCGGCGGGGTTTGGGGCATCGCCTCAATCCTCTATGAACGCGGACCCAGCCGGAGGCCAAGCCATGACGACTGCCGAACCGATCCGACAGGTTGCTGTGTTCTGCGGGTCGAAGCTCGGCGGCAGGTCCAGCTTCGCCGAGGCGGTTGACCTGCTTGGACGAGGCCTGGCCGAGCGCGCAGGCCTTCACGTCATGGGCGAAATCCGCCAC
>CAXUIA010000204.1:0-4915 GCA_964250835.1 uncultured Acetobacteraceae bacterium
CCCCCAACCGTCAGCCCGGTCATCTTCAACGTCGGCTGTCCCACCCCCACCGGAACGCCCTGACCCTGCTTGCCGCACGTCCCGAACCCCGGATCGAGTAGGAGGTCATCGCCCACCATGCTGATCTTGGTCAGCGCGTCCGGACCGTTGCCGATCAGCGTCGCGCCCTTCACCGGCGCCGTCACCCGCCCATCCTCGATCAGGTAGGCCTCGCTTGCCGCAAACACGAACTTGCCCGACGTGATATCGACCTGCCCGCCGCCGAAATTGACCGCGAACAAGCCGCGCTTGACCGACCGGATCATCTCCTCGCGCGTCGAGCTTCCGTCCAACATGATCGTGTTCGTCATCCGCGGCATCGGCGCGTGCGCGTAGGACTGCCGGCGTCCGTTCCCTGTCGCCGCTTCGCCCATCAGCCGCGCATTCAAGCGGTCCTGCATGTAGCCCACCAGGATTCCGTCCTCGATCAGCACCGTCCGCGACGTCGGCGTTCCCTCGTCGTCCACGCTCAGACTGCCGCGCCGGTCCTGCATCGTCCCGTCGTCGACCACCGTCACGCCGGGCGACGCGATCCGCGTCCCGCGCAGCCCCGAAAATGCCGACGTGCCCTTCCGGTTGAAGTCGCCCTCCAGCCCGTGCCCGATTGCCTCATGCAGCAGTATCCCGGGCCAGCCATTGCCGAGCACCACCTCCATCTCCCCGGCCGGCGCCGGTACCGCGTCGAGCTTGACCAGCGCCTGCCGAAGCGCCTCATCGGCCGCGTGCCTCCACACCGCCTCGCCCAGCACCTCGCCGAACCCGGTCCGTCCGCCCAGCCCGTGGCTGCCGCTTTCCCGCTTGCCGTCGCGTTCGACCACGACCGAGACGTTGAGCCGCACCAGCGGCCGCAGGTCCGCCACCCGAGTGCCGTCGGCGCGCATGATCTGCACCGCCTGCCACTCGCCCACGAGCGAGGCCGAAACCTGCACCACCCGCCGGTCGAGCCCGCGCGCGTAAACGTCGAGCTCGCCGAGCAGCGCCGCCCGCGACGCGAAGCTCCCCTCCGAAACTGGGTTGATGTCCGCATAAAGATGCCGGTTCGTCGCCCGGGGCGCCTCCGCCCACGTCCCCGACTGGCCCCGCTTCACCCCCGAGACCGCGGCTGCTGCCCGCGTCAGCGCGGCGCGCGAGATCTCTCCCGAGTGCGCATACCCCTGCTCCTCGCCCAGAACCGCCCGGAGTCCGAAGCCCGAGGACGTATCGAAGTTCGCACTCCGGATCACGCTCTCATCGAGTGTGATCACCTCGTTCTCGCGATATTCCAGGAACAGCTCCCCGTCATCGACCCCGGCCAGCGTTTCCCCCAGGGTCCGCTCCGCGTCCTCGAGCGACAGCTCCGCGCGCTGAAAAAACAATCGGTCCGTGGTGGAAAGCGCGCTCATCGGAACTCCTTTACGTTGGGGCCCGCCCCCAACCTGCCCAAAGGCTCGCCTTTGGAAACATCATTCTAAGCTTATCACCTATCTTGTTGCCGGCATTCCAGACGCTAGGCTCACGCCCAAAATGGAGCGTCTCTTGGGGGAAGCCCGCCTTGCCGGTGACGCGCTGTCGAAATCGTTCGACGGCGTTCAAGTCCTTCACGGCGTCGACATCGCGGTCGCCCCGGGTGAGCTGCGTGCTCTGCTCGGCGAGAACGGCGCCGGCAAGTCGACCCTCGTCAAGCTGCTCTCCGGCTACGAACCGCCCGACGCCGGCCATCTCCTGCTCGACGGCAAAACGGTCCGGCTCGCGAGCCCGGCCGACGCCGAGCGCCACGGCATTGTTCTCGTCCACCAGGAGCTGCTCCTCGCCGCCCAGCTCACCGTGGCCGAAAACATCTTCCTTGGCCGCGAGAAGCGTCGCGGCCCCTTTCTCGACCGCGCCGCGATGCGCCGGATCGCGGCCGAACGCCTGGCCGAACTTGGCAGCACCGCTCCGCCCGACGCCATCACCGGACGTCTCTCGATCGCCGAGCGCCAGATGGTCCAGATTGCCCGCGCGCTGCTCGTCCCGCAACGCGTCATCATCCTCGACGAACCGACCGCCGTCCTCACGCCGCACGAAGTTGGCGCGCTCTTCCGCGCACTCGCCGCGCTCAAGGCGCAGGGCGTCGCAATCCTCTACATCTCCCACCGGCTGAGCGAAGTCGCCGCGATCGCCGACACCGTCACCGTGCTGCGCGACGGACGCCACGTGACCTCCCGTCCAGCAGCCGGCCTGACCGAGCACGAGATGGCGCGCCTGATGGTCGGGCGCGACATGGCCTCCCTCTTTCCACCCCGCGCGCCGTCTCCGTCCGCGACGCCGGCGGCACTCGAGGTCGAGCACGCGCACGTCCCCGGCTTTGTCGAGACCGCGAGCTTCAGCATCGCACCCGGCGAGATCCTCGGCTTGGCCGGCTTGGTCGGCGCTGGTCGCACCGAGCTCTTCGAAGGTCTGCTGGGCCTGCGTCCCGCCCGTACCGGCCGCGTGTCGGTGCGCGGTGCCGTCACCCGTCTCGGCTCCCCCCGCGCGGGGAGCGCCGCCGGCATCGTCTACCTGACCGAGGATCGTAAGGGCAAAGGCCTGCTGCTCGGCCGCGACCTCCCGACCAACCTGACGCTTCCCGCGCCCTTCCGACGCGGACTGCTGCTCGACGGCGCCCGCGAAGCGGCGGCGATGGCCGAGGCCCGCAAGGAGTATGATATCCGCGCCGGCCGCAACGGCGTGCTCGCCGGCCAGCTATCCGGCGGCAATCAGCAGAAGCTCATGCTCGCCCGTTCGACGTTGAACAATCCCGGCGTCCTGATCGTCGACGAGCCGACTCGCGGAATCGACGTCGGCACCAAGTCCCAGATCTACCGCCTGCTCGCCTCGCTCGCCGCGAGCGGCGTTGCCGTCATTGTCATCTCCTCCGAAATGGCCGAGCTGATCGGTCTCTGCCACCGCGTCTTGGTCATGCGCCGAGGCCGCCTGGTCGCCGACCTCCCCGGGGATGGTCTGACAGAAGACGACATCATCCTCCACGCCACCGGCGTAGGCGAGCAAGCCGCATGAGTACGGTCTCCAAAGGCGTCACGCTCAAGGCGTGCTTCGCACGGGCTTCGGCGGGGTGAACGGGCAGCGCTCCTGGGACTGGGCCGCGATAGCTCCGTTTGTCGCGCTTGTTGGGCTCGCAGCTCTGGGCACCCTGCTTAATCCCCGCTTCCTCGCCATCGACAACATCACCAACGTCGTCACCCGCGCCTCTCTGATCGCGGTGATCGGCATCGGCGCAACGTTCGTCATCGCGGCCGGCGGCATCGACCTCTCGGTGGGCTCGATGTCGGCCTTTATCGGCGCGAGCGCGATCCTGCTTGCCAATCAGGTCGCTCCGCACGGCCTTGTCGCCGCACTCGCGGTCGGCGGTATCGCGGTCTTAGCCGCGGGCGCGCTTTGCGGTCTCGCCAATGGCCTGATCATCACGCTCGGCCGCCTCGAAGCCTTCATCGTCACGCTGGGCTCGATGGGCATCTTCCGTGCTCTCGTGACGTATCTCTCACAGGGCGGCACGGTGTCGCTCGACCCAGACGCGATGCAGGACCTGGCCCGGCCGATCTACTTCGGCTCGCTCGCCGGCATTCCTGTCCCGGTGCTGGTTTTTCTGGCACTCGGCGTCGTCGCCTCCGTGGCACTGCATCGCACGCCGTTCGGCCGCCACTGCGTCGCGATCGGCGCCAACGAGGACGTTGCCCGTTACGCGTCGGTCGCGATCGGCCGCGTCCGAACCGCGACTTACGTCATTCAGGGCGTATGCGTCGGCATCGCCACGCTCCTCTACGTCCCGCGGCTCTCCTCCGTCACGCCCACGTCGGGCCTGCTCTGGGAACTCCAGGCGATCACTGCGGTGGTGATTGGCGGAACGCCGCTGCGCGGCGGCGCCGGCCGGATCTGGGGCACGATCGCCGGCGCGCTGGTGCTCGAAGCGGTCGCCAACATCATGGTGCTATCCAACATCGTGAGCGAATATCTGATCGGCGCGGTCCAGGGTGCGATCATCATCGTGGCCATGCTCGTTCAAAGAAGCCTCAGGCGAAACTGAGGCACAGGGGAGGACAACATGCGCAAACGTCTCTCGCTCGCCGGCCTCTTGCTCGCGGGCTTCGCACCCATCGCGTCGGCCTCAGCCGATCCCGCCCACATCACGATCGCCGTCTCCGTCCCGACCGCCGATCACGGCTGGACCGGCGGGGTGCTCTACGATGCCAAGCAGGAGGCAGCCGCCCTGCAGCGCGCCTATCCCGGCCTGACGGTGGTGGTGAAATCCTCCGCCAGCGCCGCCGACCAGGCCAGTGCGCTCGAGGACCTCTCGGCCGGCACCAAACCGGACGCGCTCGTCGTCCTGCCTTACGACTCGAGCCAGCTCACCGGCGCCGTCCGTCGCGTCAAGCAGAACGGCACCTTCATCGCCGTCGTCGACCGCGGCCTGACCGATCCCTCGATCGAGGATGTCTATGTGGCCGGCAACAACGTCGAGTTCGGCCGCGTCGCCGGCCAGTATTTTGTC
This sequence comes from uncultured Acetobacteraceae bacterium, assembly GCA_964250835.1. GTDB lineage: Bacteria > Pseudomonadota > Alphaproteobacteria > Acetobacterales > Acetobacteraceae > CAXTPV01. Next base: position 4,544 of record CAXUIA010000204.1, read on the forward strand.
CAGTCTCTCGGCGGCCACGGCGACATCGTCGTGATGCGCGGCATCCCGACCGTCGTTGACACCCAGCGCGTCGAGGGCTTCCAGCGTGCGATCGCCGGCTCCGGCATAAAGATCATCGACATGCAGTTCGCCAACTGGAGCCGCGACCAGGGCTTTCGCGTCATGCAGGACTTCCTCTCCAAGCACCCGCACATCGACGCCGTCTGGGCCGCCGACGATGACGTGGCCCAAGGCGCGCTGCGCGCCATCGAGCAATCCAACCGCACCGACACCAAGGTCACGGTCGGCGGCGCCGGCATGAAGCAGGTCATCAAGGGCGTGATCGACGGCGATCAGATGATTCCGATCGACGTCTCCTACCCGCCATCGATG
>CAXUIA010000205.1:0-4295 GCA_964250835.1 uncultured Acetobacteraceae bacterium
GCGGCACCGCGACCCGCAGATAAAGGGAATCGAGCGCGTCCACATCGCTCACCAGCCGCGACAGCACGTCGCCTGAGCGACGAAACCCGAGCCCGCCCGCCGCACTCGCCGCCACGCGCCGGAAAAACCAGACGCGAAGGTCCGCCAGCGCTCGGAACGTGGCGTCATGCGTCACCAGCCGCTCGCCGTAGCGAAGCACGATCCGACCCAGCCCCAAGCCGCGCAGCAACGACGCCGCCGCCACAGCCGCCGCGACACCGGACGCGAACCGTCCCGCCGAGACCGTCAGCACCACCCCGCAGGTGAGTGCGGCCAACGACAGCGCCACGCCCGACGCGAGCAACACGCCGCGCGGCCGCCAAAGCCCCGCCACGCGCCCGACATTGCCAAGCGCGATCACGCGACGACCTCCCGCACCGAAGCCGGCGCGCCAAGCTCGATCCTCCGCCCCGCAAATGCGTGCGCCGCACTCGAATGGCTCGCGAGGATGACCGTCCGGTTCACCGCCAGCCGGCGCAGGCTCTCCAGCAGCTCCCCCTCGGTCGCCGGATCGAGATGCGCCGTCGGCTCGTCGAGCAGCAGCAACGGCGCGTCACGCAGGAACGCGCGCGCGACCGCCACCCGCTGCGCCTGACCGCCCGACAGGCCAAAGCCACCGTCGCCGATCCGCGTCTCCAAACCCTGCGGCAGCGATCCCACCAGCCCGTCGAGCCGCGCCGCGCGCACCGCATCCGCCACCGCATCATCGCTCGCGTCGTGCCGCGCGAAACGGATGTTCTCCCGCATCGTGCCCGCGAACAGCACCGGCCGCTGCCCGATCCACGACGTCATCCGTGACAGCGCCTGCGGCACGATGCTGTCGAGTTCGGCCCCGTTGATCGTGATCCGCCCGGACCCCGGCCGCACGAACCCGAGCAACAGCTCGATCACGGTCGATTTGCCTGATCCCGACGGGCCAACCAGCAGCGCGGTTTCGCCCGCCGGCACGCGAAAGCTCAGATTCTGCAGAACCGGTCCGCGGCCCGCGTCCCACGCGAAGCTCACATTCTCAAAGGCAACCGTGACGCCGCGCGCCTGCACGTGACGCACGATCGGCGCCGGCATCGCCCGCGCGTCCGCCGACGGAAGCGCGGTCATCCGCTCGGACACGCCCACGATCCGGTGCTTGTCCTGGTAGGCCAGCGCAAAGGCACGCAGCGGCGCAAAAAACTCCGGCACCACGATCAGCGCGAACAGCCCGCGCGCCGCCTCAACCCCGGTCGGATGGCCGAGCAGCGCCCGGCGATCGGCCAGCGCGATCACGACCAGGCACGCCACCAGCGCGACATCGAGCGCGGCCGAGGACAGGAACGCCACCCGCAGGATGCGCATTGTCCGCCGGCGCAGTTCGTCGGCGGCGGCGGCGAGCGAGCGCGCCTCGTCTTCAACTCCCCCCGACAGCACGATGGTGGAAATCCCGCGCATACGATCAACAAACCGCACCTGCAGCCGCGACAGAGCCGCGAACTGACGCCGCGAGGCCGCCGCCGCCCCGATCCCAAAGACCGCCTGCAACACCGGCACCGCAATCCCGCCCACCAGCAGCACGAGTGCGGCAAACGGATCCACCGCCGCCACCACCGCCAGCATCAGCAGGGGCGCCGCACTCGCAAGACCTGCTGCCGGCAGCCAGCGCGCGTAGAACCCGTCCACGCCTTCGATCCCGTCGACCAGCAGCGCCACCAGGTCGCCGGTCATCGCCCCGCGCACCGACGGTCCGGCCGCCAACACGCGACGCAGCGCATCCGAGCGCAGCCGCCGTCGCGCGCCCGCCCCGGCATTCGCCGCCCGAACCTCGACGGCAAACAACAGCGCCGCCCGTCCAAGCCCGGCCAGCGCGAACCCCACCACCGGCCATACCGTCACCCGCCCGCCCGCAATCAGCGCGCCCAGCACCGACGCCACGCACCAGGCTTGCCCCACGGCGAGCGCCACCTGCACGAGACCAAGCGCCAGCGATGCCCGGACCGCGCGCCGTCCGATCCGTGACTCTGCGCGCACCCAGGCCTTTGCCGCCGTGGCACTCCTGTGCCGTCTCATGCTCGCCACTCCCATGCATGGACGATGTGGTCGCCGCACGTCCACGCGCCAGCAGATGGACAAGGCTTCACGCCGCCGCTTTCCGCCTTCCATCCCGATGGAGAGCCAGCTCGAGATGGTACACCGTTCCCTCCACCTCGGTCACCTCGAGCGTCGCCCCGAGCTGCTTGGCGAAGCCCCGGATCAGCTGGATGCCAAGCCCGTCGCGCACGCCGGTCTCCGTCTCTGCCCGACCCGACGGGATGCCGACGCCGTCGTCTCGTATCGTCAACGAAATCCGGTCGTCCGGCAACAGGGCCAGCCGCACGCTGATCAACCCCGAGCGTCCGCCCGGGAAGGCGTACTTGACCGCATTGCCCACCGCCTCCGTCACGATCAGCGCGATCGGAACCGCCTGGTCGCTCGACATCTCCAGCTCCGGCGCCTCCACATGGAGCGTGATCCGATGCCCTTCCCGCTCGCCGATCGCCTGGAACAATTGGCCGCACAACTCCAGCAGGAACGAGCGCAGGGCGATCGTATGCAGCCCGCCTTCTCCGTAAAGATGCCGGTGCAAGGTGGCCAGCGCCCGCACCCGGTCACGCGCCGACTGGAACTCCGCTCTCGCTTCCGGCTGCCGGATGCGGTTCGCCTGCAGGTTGAGCAGAGAGGCAATGATCTGGAGATTGTTCTTGACCCGGTGGTGGATCTCCTTGAACGCCAGCTCCTGCTCCTCACGAGCCTTCTCCAGCTCGAGTTCGCGTGCACGCAACGAGCGCGTGGCCAGTCCGAACGCGTCGATCAATGCCGCGAGCTCAGCCGGCACGAACTGCATGCGCGCGTCGTCGAACTGACCTTCCGTCCGCCAGCGTGTCACCCGGCGCGTCAGCGCCTGGATCGGGGCTGCGACCGTCACGTGCGCTGCCACTGCGACCAGAACAAGGCCACAGCCAAGCAGGGTTGTGAGAAACGCGATCCGCTCGAACAGCACAGCGACCGCGCGCGCCTCGCTTTGCGTCGCCCGATCGCCCATCGCCAAGGTGCTTCCGCCCGGCAGCGTTCCCGCGACAAAAACGTCCTCGTCCGCCCTGACCACACCACCCGACGCCAACCGCGACAGATCGCCGGGCGGCGGCTCGGAAGCGCGTGCCAGTGGGACTGCCCGGCCTCCAACAATCAACCACGTGCCCACACTGGCCGACGCGCCAGTTGGAACGTCGAGCCGGATCGCGCCGACCAGCCGGTCTCCCGAGGACAGCGCAACTGCGGCGGACACCACGAACACACCATCGTCCCGTCGCCACGCCGCCCCGAACATACCGTGCGGCACATGGGTGACCAGGTGTCCCCCCGCGCTGCAAACGGTGTGGCCGGCGGACGTGACCACGCCAAGTTCGACAAGGCGCGTATGCGAAATCAGGCTGGCCAGATCCAGCACGCGCCTGCACTCGTCGGCTCTGTCCGGGCGAATGACCGCGCCGAGAGCCGACAGCAACGCCGCCCCGTCCTGCAGCACATCGCGCTCATGCGCGAGATAACGTTCCAGTGCCGCCTGCACGCGGCGCGCACTCTGCGCCCGCTCCCCGCCATAGTCTTGCCAAGCGAGCAGCCCGGCACTGAGCGCAAGCGGTAAGGTCGACAACAAAATAACAAGTATGATCCGGACACGAACCGAAGACAGGATCCCCGACGGCCTCAACCGCCCAACGCCCCTCTCGCCTTCACCCTTACGATCCTGTCGAGTTTCGGTCGTCCTCAATGAGACGAAGCAGCTCCTCCGGGATCGGCTCGTTCGCCACGTCGTCGAACATCTGGTGCAGCCCGCGCTGCAGCCAAAGATCGAAGGCACCCCCGGTTCGTCTCAATGACCGATCCGAGGGGCCGACCGCTTTGTCCTTCTTCGCTGCCATAAGGATGAAGTTCATGACCTGTTCGACTTCCACGGCGCGGACGCAAGCACCGGAGAAATATCCCGCTCTCTGCTAGACAAACCTAGACAGGGAGACGTGCGTCCTCGCTTAAGGCCAACGCGCGAACACCACTAACGATTGCACCCTTACGCTCGACTTTTTCACCCATCAGCCAAACTTCGAGCTGCCGGCGCGCACGGAACACCCGGCTCTTCGCCGTTCCCACCGCACAGCCGGTCGCCTCGGCAAGCGCCTCGTAGCTCATGCCATGCACAACAACCATCACCAGCGCCTCTCGCTGGTCAGTCGGCAAACGCGTCATCGCCT
>CAXUIA010000205.1:4305-4820 GCA_964250835.1 uncultured Acetobacteraceae bacterium
TCAAATCCTTCAGCGCCAAACGGTCCTCGTGCGGCGCTTCGGTGGCGAATGCCGACGACGGCACGTCGTCGATATCGGTCGTGTCACGCCGCTTGCGCAGGTTGGAAATGAAGCGGTTCCGAAGGATGCGGTGCATCCACGCCGCGAAGTTCGTTCCCGGAATGAAGCTTGATTGCGCGGAGAGTGCGTTGCAAACGGCATCCTGCACCAGATCTTCGGCTGCCGCACGATTGCGGGTCAGCGCCAACGCTTGAACCCGAAGCTTGGGCAGGATCGAGATAACCTGGTCGTGGAATGCAGCGCTCATCTGACGTTCCCATATGGTGACGATTGCCGGACCAATGACCAGCTTCGAATCCCGGTTGCATCACGCGCACTCACGAAGACGCGAGCCAGCGAGGCAGGCATCGGACTCTGTCCCAGCCCCCGAGATAAGTGGCCTAAACGCCCGCCTCGGCGGGAGCGGGGCAAAGTCCCGCGTGCCTGCCGCGCCTCCGGCGCCGGCCCTACGCAGA
>CAXUIA010000206.1:0-4814 GCA_964250835.1 uncultured Acetobacteraceae bacterium
TCTAGCGCGCCCGCTTTCTCGCCCTTCTGCCCTACGTGGTGGCATAGACGATGGCCACCAACGTCGAACTGATCCTGCTCCAGCGTGTCGAAAAACTCGGACAAATGGGCGACCTTGTCCGCGTCCGTCCCGGTTTTGCCCGCAACTACCTGTTGCCCGGCGGCAAGGCGATCCGCGCCAGCAAGGAAAACCGCGCCAGGTTCGAAACCGAGCGCGTCCAGCTCGAAGCGCAGAACCTCAAGCGCCGCGAGGAAGCCGAGCGCCTCGCCGAACGCATGTCCGGGCTGATCGTCGTCGTCCTCCGCTCCGCCGGCGACAGCGGCTCCCTCTACGGCTCGGTCTCGACGCGCGACATCGCCGAGGCCGTCACCGCCTCCGGTCTGACGGTCAACCGCACCCAGGTCCTCCTCGAACATCCGATCAAGACACTCGGTCTCGCCAACGTTCGCGTGTCGCTGCACCCCGAAGTCGTCATTCCGGTCACCGTCAACGTGGCACGCTCGGCCGAGGAGGCCGAACGGCAAGCCGCCGGCGAGCGCGTTGGCGCCAACGACACTCCTGAACAGGAGCAGGGCGAACGGCTCAGCGCCGAGTTCGGCGACCGTTCCGACGACTGACATAGGTTCATAGGACCCCGCCGGAAATCTCTATCCGGCGGGGTTTTTTCGTGTTGTATCGAGCCCGGCCGACCTCAGAGGGAGACGTCGTGTTGATGCTGCACGCGCTGCTGTCCCGATCAATCCGTCACGGCACGCTGTTCGTCCGCTATCCCGACGGGCGCCGCGTCCGCTACGGCACCGGCACCGGCCCCCAAGTCGGCGCGCGCATCGAAGACTGGTCGTCGGTTCGCAAGATCAGCCTCTCGCCCTCGGTCGGCTTCGGCGAGTGCTACATGGACGGCACGCTGAGCCCGGTCGACTGCGAGCTTTATGACCTTCTCGATCTGATGCTGTCGAATGCGGAGGACAATCCCGGCCTCGGCACCATTGTCCGCATTCGGGACCGCTACAATCGCGCGGTCCGTCGCGTCGCGCAGCACAATCCAATTCCGCGGGCCCGGCGTAACGTCGCCCACCACTACGATCTCGACGGGCGCCTCTACAGTCTGTTTCTCGACGCGGACCAGCAATATTCCTGCGCTTACTATCGGCGCGGCGACGAGACGCTCGAAGAGGCGCAGATCGCCAAGAAGCACCACATCGCGTCCAAGCTTCTGCTGGACCGGCCCAACCTCGAAGTGCTCGACATCGGCAGCGGCTGGGGCGGCCTCGCGCTCACGCTCGCCGCCGACTATGGCTGCCGCGTCACCGGTATCACCTTATCGACTGAACAACTGCACACGTCCCGCGCGCGCGCCGAGGCGGCCGGACTCGCATCGCGCATACGCTTTGAACTCGCCGACTATCGCGCCGTAACCCGCCGCTTCGACCGCATCGTCTCGGTCGGCATGTTCGAGCATGTCGGCGTCGTGCACTACGAGACCTTCTTTGCCCGAGTTCATGAAATGCTGCGGCCGGATGGCGTAGCGCTTCTCCACTCCATCGGCCGTTCCGATGGTCCCGGCGCGACCGGCAAATGGCTCGAGAAATACATCTTTCCCGGCGGCTACTCACCGGCGCTCAGCGAGACCTTCGCTGCAATCGAGACATCCGGCCTCTGGGTAACGGACTGCGAAATACTGCGGCTGCACTACGCACGCACCATTGCCGAGTGGCGCGCCCGCTTCGCCGCCAATCGCGACCGTATCCGCGCCATGTATGACGAGCGCTTCTGCCGGATGTTCGAGCTCTATCTGGCCGGCTGTGAAATCACGTTCCGACGTCAGGGGCACATGAACTTCCAAATCCAGCTCGCGCGTCAGGTGGACGCGGTGCCTCTCACCCGCGACTACATGTTCCGCTCGGAGCAGGAAGCCACATCAACGACGCCGCTCCTCCACGAGCGTGCCGATCAAGGCCGCCCATTGGTCGCGAATAGTACCGAGACCGAAACGTTCGAGGATCGTATTCCGGTGCGACAGCAACTCGGCGCGCAGCGCCTGTCCGCCGTCCTGCACAGCGAGACGCTCGATCCCTGACGCAATGCTGTCGATGTCGTAAGGATCGACATAGAGCGCGCCATTTCCGAACGTCCACCTGAAGATCGGAATGTCGGACACGAACGAGACCGTGCCGGCCTGCAGCGCCTCGAGCGGCGGATAGCCGAACCCCTCGTTGAATGACGGGAACGCGAAGCAGACCGCCCGGCGCGCAACCGCGATCAACTCGTCAGGTGGAAGCTTCTCCAGATGCACCATCCGTCCGCTCGCCACGTGCGGCCGCATCGCGAGCAGAATGTCCTGGTCCTGCCAGCCTTTGTTGCCGACCACCACCAGCCGAAGATCGCTGCCGGTCCGGCTGGTCACCCGCTCCCAGGCACGGATCAGCCCCACGATGTTCTTGCGCGGCTCAAGCGTGCCGATCGTCAGCACGTACGGCATATCGGGATCGACAGGAGACAGTCCCACGTCGCCCCCAAGTGCGCGAGATGAACGCCGCGCCTGCAAAATGGACGCGAGCGACACCTCCGTGGTCGTCTCCCCCACCGGTGCCAGCGCGCACGGAATGACCCGCGCCGTCGCTTCGCGCGAAGGATCAAGCGCCACCAGGTCCGCGCGGCTCTGCGGCGAGTTGCACACGAAAACCGCGTCCGGCGCGCAACGTCGCGTCAGCTCCTGATGCGCCAGCGCCGCTCGCCAAGTCGTCTGGGTGTCGACATCGGTGAGCGGGACCGCGTCGTGGAACCGAACCAACTGGCGGACACCCCGAGGCAGCCGCACCGGACGCGGCATGCAGAACAGTACGAAGTCGAAGCCGGCTGCCTCCAGCCGCGACGGCGGCAGGAACCGCAGGCGCAGGGTGCGATCGATGAGCCGCATGACGCTGAGATCGGTCGCGTAAAATTCCTGCGCCAGCACAGCCTCGCGCCGTCGTGACGAGAGCGTCTTGTCGAACAACGTCCGCCAGACCGCGTTTGATGGCTCGGTCATCAGCCGCAACTCATGCGTGCTGCGCAAAACCTCCCGCAGCTCAATCGCTCTCGCCGCATAGCGCGGATATTTCCGGACCGCCCAGTTCTGGGCCATCCAGTGCAGCACGCCAGCGATCGCCGCCGGGCTCGACGTTCCACCCGCACTGATCCGAGGAAGATCATGCCGTCCGGCCGCCATCAGCAGCCCGGCAACTTCGACGTTCTCAATGCCGATCAGCATGTCAAAGACAAGACGCGTGTCTTGCGCGATCCCCACGAAACCGTCAGCCGCGTGCGACAGGTCAACCAGTATCCGAGTTCGATGCAGCGGGTGAGTGGCACCCGCCGCGAGGTTCTCGGTCAGCACGCGCGCGTCGTCCACGAGATCCCCCAACAGCTCATGCCGGTCCCTAGAGGGCAAACCGCTGCTTGACCAGGCCTAAGCAAGGGCAGGGGCTCCGCCCCCGAACCCCGCCAAGGGCTGGGCCCTTGGATCGCCATACTTAGAGTTACGCGGGTCTGGGGCGGCTCGCCCATTATTCACTCAACCCCGCCAGCCGCTCGAACTCCGGCACCGTCAGCGTCTCCGCCCGACGATCCCCCGCGATCCCAGCCTGATCAAGCAGCCGCTCACCCCCGAGCCCCTTCAACGCGCCGCGCAGCATCTTGCGCCGCTGCCCGAACGCCGCCGCCGTCACCCGCTCCATCGCCCGGAACAGGGATGGCGATGGCTGCACGGCGCGCGGGACCACCGAAACCACCGACGACACCACGCGCGGCGGCGGCAGGAACGCCCCCGGCGGCACGTCGCCTCGGAGCGACGTCTCCGCAATCCAGCCCGCCAGGACCGCCAACCGCCCGTAGGCCTGCGTATTGGGAAGGGCCACGATCCGCTCGGCCACCTCGCGCTGGAACATCAACGTCATCCGCTCCCAGCAAGCCGCCTGCCGCAGCCAACCCACCAGAAGCGGCGTTGCCACGTTGTAGGGCAGGTTCGCCACGATCTGGCGCGGCGCCGGACACAGCGTCGACAGATCGAGTGCGAGCGCATCCGCCTCGTGCAGCACCAGCCGTCCGTCGGCCGCCGCCGCCAGCTCCGTCAGCGCGGCCAGCGCCCGGCGATCAAGCTCGACCGCGTCCACGCGCGCGGCCTGCGTCGAGAGCAACGCGCGGGTCAGTCCGCCCGGTCCGGCGCCCACTTCAACCACGTGCCGGCCATCGAGCGGTCCGGCAAGCGAAGCGATGCGCGCCAGCAGCGCCGGGTCGAGCAGAAAATGCTGGCCGAGCGACTTGCGCGCATCGAGCCCGAAGCGCGCAATGACCTCCCGAAGCGGCGGGAGTTCGCCGAGACGCGTCAGCTCGATCGCATCTCGATCACCGCGCGCCGGTGCAGGTCGCGGTTCTCGTGACGCGAGGCGAGCTCCACCCGCTCCGCCAGCAGCTGATTGGCGATGTCATCGCTCGACGTGTTGGCGATGTTCTTCTCCGTCCTGCTGCAGATCCCGATGACCGCGATGCCGTCCAGCGACACCAGCGGCTTGGTCATCTGCCCTGCCTGCAACGGCTGCAGCAGCACCCGCATCTGCGGGTTGATCTGGTTGAGCGTGAGCGGCCCGGGATCGGCCGGCCGCACGCTACCCTCCGCCTTGTTAGCCGCCTCGATCGCCTGGCACGAGTGCCCGCCCGACTCAAGCGCCCGAGCCTTGCGCAGCTGCGTCACCTGCTGCGGCAGCGGATGCTGTGGATCAAGCCGCGAGGTGAACGGGAAGAATGCCTGACGCACCTCCAGCACGCTCGTCATGTTG
>CAXUIA010000207.1:0-2556 GCA_964250835.1 uncultured Acetobacteraceae bacterium
ACACGCCCGCGCGCGCCCCCCCCCCGACCCGGCTGGGGCCAGCGGCCCCAGACCCCATTCTTTTTCTTGGTGTAGGTAGATAATGCGACTTGGAGTCGATCACGTCTTGGATGAATTCTTTATGTAGCTACCTTTGCTGGCTATTATCTTCTTTCGCAGCGCATCAATGGTTTGACTTCTTCTCCCGTATATTTCTGACACAGCGTGCTCAAGGATCGAGAACGCGTCAAGGACAACGGCTTCTTCGACGTCTCCTTCATGCGATCCGAGATTACCTACAATCCGAAGAGCATTAAACGTCTCTGCGTGTTCTGGTGCTTCTGTCTTGAACAACTCTATCCTTTCAAACAAATCGATCCTTTTCGTTGTTCCGGCCTTTGTGTCTCGCTCCTTAGGAATTTTCAAATCGTCTAACATTCGTTCGATGGCTATACGCAACCGGTTGGTGGTTGCTCCTAAATCCATCCAATATAGGGCGAATGCTTGCTCAATGTTTCTTGTCACGATCGGTGGAGTGTCCGAAGGCAATTCAATCAAGGGTGGTGCCGGAACCAACGCTGCCGGATACAGCATAGGTCCGGCGACCCAACCTTCTTCGTGTTCGAGATATATTTCGGTGGGTGCCCTACCGGCCACCGCAACAACTTCTCCGCATTCGGAACGAACGCAACGCATCAAAAACGTAAAACGACACTCCTCCCAGGTCGGGTCCCAGCCGACGTGATGGCTTGCCAATTTCGAAAGTTCGGCTCTTCGAGCGAGTAGCTACCGTAGTCAGCAACGACGAGACCTCGCTTGCACGCAGGGCATGGTAGAGAAGGCTTAGCGTCTGGAAGAAAGTGCCTTTTCCAGATTTGCTGATCAACCGGCAAATTCTTTCTCCTACTTGAGGGTCAAATCGGTTCAGTGTTCGTCTGATCGCGATCTGGTTCTGCGGCTGTCCTGCGATGGTTAAGACGCTGACAGGAACACGAGATGAGGAGGAGTGTGTAGACGGTCAACGGGGCCGCGAGTAGCATTCTATGATCGTATCACGCGCAAGTCGGAGGGTCATTTCACCGTGGGCAAAAGGGTTAATCTAGATGCAATGATTCCGCGCGCTGACTTTGGGGATCTGAACCAGAGCGGCAACCAGGAACGGCTACCTAGTCTGGGTTTAGACGCGCTCCACGAATCTTCACCAATACTGAAAGCGATTAGAAAGCCCGATTTTCAGCGAGAGACAAATCACTGGTCCGCTAAGCAGATTAGCGACTTAATCAAGAGCTTTCTGGATGATGAGCTTGTTCCGTCGTTGATCCTATGGGACTCTACCACCTTCATATTTGTGATCGATGGAGGGCATCGTCTTAGCGCGTTACGGGCGTGGATCGCCGATGATTACGGAGACGGCTTCATCAGTCAGCAATTCTATAATGGAAACATCTAGAAAGATCAAAAGGCCGTTGCGAAGACTGCGCGCAATCTTGTCGAGCGGGAGATTGGAAGATACTCAGATTTGCGCAGTCTGGTGGCGCAGACTGACGTGGCCGATCCCAAACAGGCTCTTCGCGCTAACCGCATGTTCAGGCGGGTCCTTTCGCTCCAATGGGTAGTCGGATCAAAAGAAGTCGCTGAATCCTCATTTTACAAGATAAATTCGTTAGGGACGGCTTTGGATGAAGTTGAAACAAGCCCAATTAAGAATAGACAAAAACCGGTGGCCATTGCCGCACGGGCGATAGTCAGATCTGGTACCGGACACAAGTACTGGTCCGACTTTGAGAAGTCAGCTCAGGACAGCATTACTGAGTATGCTCCCAAACTATACAAAGTCCTGTTTGAGCCAGAAATAGACTCTCCCGTCCGCACTCTTGATTTGCCGCTCGGAGGCTCCGTGTCGCCGGTGGACGCGTTAGCGCTGCTTATTGATTTTCTCTGTCTTGCCGGCCGACCTCTATCTGGATATTTGACAATCGAACAGTATCAAGACGATCTAGACGGTAGAGATACGGTCTCAGTGTTAAAGAGAACCATGTCTGTTACGCAAAGGATGACCACCAATCATGGTGGCAGCTTACGCTTGCATCCGGCTGTCTATCACTATAGCGACCGTGGCAAACATAGTAAGTACTTATTTCTCGGAATGGTAGATCTTATTGCTAGGCACGAGAAGAACAACAACACCGGCTTCTTCCTGAAGTTTTCGAAAGTGAGAGGATTTGTTGAGGACTTTCTTATTAAACATAAGTCTTTGATAACGCTGTTACCGCAAAATCTACACAATAGAGTTCGAGTTGGCAAGATGACAGAACTATTTGCATATCTGGTGGAGCATTCAAAAGGTCCGGAGATAATTGCAATCGACGAGGCCCTGCGCGCTATCGGAATCACCGCGAATGTCTATGACCTCCAGGTTGCGAGCATATCAAGGGAGTTTTCAGATGAAGCGATGTCCAAGTCTTTTGTCGGACGCGCGATAGCAACTGCACTGAGATGCCCGGAATGCGGTGGGTTGCTCGATCAGACCCGATCAGTGTCCTACGACCACATAGTGCCTAAACGGCTCGGGGGCTT
>CAXUIA010000207.1:2566-4802 GCA_964250835.1 uncultured Acetobacteraceae bacterium
ATTGGCCCAGCACCACAGAGTCCCATCACGGCGGGGGGGCGTTGGGGGCGCTGACAAGTGCGAGCTAGTGCACCCGTTTTGTAATACTGCTGTGAAGGAACAGCGCAACCAAGAGGTCGAGGTTGGCTCATAGCTTCGACCGCGGCAAAGATGCGCCTACACCTCGATTACTTACAACGTCAGTTCTCGGCACCACTCAAGCCCGCCCCACGCACCAAGGATCCGGCTCCATATCCACCGGCAGCCCCATCCCACCCGGCGCCGGAAACCGCGCCTTGAATGTGAACGCCTGCGGCGTCGGCCCATACCGGTCGAGCCGCCACAGCCGCGACAGCCCCTCGTCGATGCTCGGCAGATGCCCCGCCGGCACCCACCACAGCGCCTGATACGCTCCCTCGAACCGTTCGAAATACTCCCGCCGTCGCGCCATCTCCGGCGCATGCGCGCTCCGATAGACGAACGCGAACAGCGACTCCGCATCCGCCCACACCGACATGTTCACGATGAACAACGGATCGGCCGTCGGCTGCAGCCCCGTGGCATTCCCGCCCTCGTCCTGGAGCCGCCACACGAACCCCGGCGACGCGTCCGCCAGCGCGTTCACCCGGTCGAGTGGCCGCCAAAAACGGCGCCACACGCGCATCGTCGCGCGCCCCCACCAATCGCCCGACATTGACTTGAGCGAGCTGCCAACCCGCCTCCGCCTGCTCCATCGCGCCATGCTCCCGCCACCAATCCCGTGTGGACCGTGTCCCAAACCAGGATGCATCGCCAAGCCTCACCCGCCACTTATCGATACAGTGTTCGCTATGAACGATCATCCGACGTGGAACTCAGATACGAACTCCCCTTCGTGACGCGATCCAGTCCATCGCCGACCACCATTCGGACCGTCTCTCGTTCGCCACCGAGATGGTCGGCCACCCACGGTTCTGGCGCGTCCGCAAGGGTGACTGGCGGGCGGTCTACCACCTGACCGCGGACACGCTGACTACTACGAAAGTCGGGAACCGAAGGGATGTCCACGATGATCAAGACCCTCGCCGAAACCGCGGACACCGTCACCATCGACCGCGCCAGCTTCGACCGCCTCGTCCATGAGGCCTCCGAAGCGAGCGCTCGACGCGCCATCGCCACCTACACCGAACGACACGACCGGCTCGGCCCGGCCGAGGCACGCCGCCTGTCCTACAGCGCCGACGACATCGCCCGCATGGTCGACGACGACGTCTCTCCCCTAACGATCTGGCGCGAACGCGCCGGCCTGTCCGGCCGTGCCCTCGCGGCCAAGGCGGGCATCAGCCTGAGCTACCTCACCGAGATCGAGTCAGGAAAGCCCGGCAGCGTCGCCGCCATCAAGGCGCTCGCCGAAGCCCTCAACGTCCCAATGGAAACCCTCGTCACCTAGACCCGCGCGACACCGCGCCGGTCACGCGGGCATCCAACACCCGACAGCGCGACCTCGCGACCTCACAAACCCAAGTCACCACCCATCAAGCCACGACGGCTCGAACAGCCCCCTCCAGCGTGACGGCACTCGCCATGACCGCCAGGGCCACCGCAACCAGGACCTGACCAACGCGGGCGAAATCGATGCGAACCATGGCGCTCTCTCCAACTGACCGGAGCGAAACGCTGCCGGCCCCATCATAGGAGCACCGCCCGTGCCAAACCCGTCTCTTCCTCTAACCCACTGACGCGAATAGCTTTACCGTCCCCCAGGACCGATCCAACCAACATCGAACGGCCAATCCACCCACAGACTGGCGAAACTGGCCAAACATTGAGGATCACACCCAAATCAACCGAGCGGCCGTCACCCATCGAACCAGGTGACCCCCGAACACCACGTCATCACCCGCCTGACCACCTGGATCGCTGAGCGGATCAACCCCTCGCCCGTCCGCAGGAAGCCGCCCCAAGAAACGAGCGTCGACCGCAAGACGCGCGCCTCACTGGCCGCGAATGCATCCCGCTGCTCCGAAACCGAGCTGGCCTCAGGCAGCGAGGCGCGACGGGCGCAAGCGCGCGATCTTGCGCCGGATCATCTCCAGGCGCTCCCCATCAAGCACCATCTCGGCGCATGCGACGCCGTCGCGAACCCCCAGCTCGTCCGTCGGTGCCGCCAGCGGCGCGTTGGCGAACTTCGCCCGATTGCCGGTGTCCAGATAGCTCTCGACCGGAAGCCCTTCGGCGAGCAGAACCGCGTGACGGTCGAGCTCGACATGGAAGTAGC
>CAXUIA010000208.1:0-4769 GCA_964250835.1 uncultured Acetobacteraceae bacterium
CCAGCCCCCGTGTGAAGGCGGGGCTGGGGCGCTGCCCCCAGCGGGTTCAGGCAGAGCCTTCCCCCTTCAGTTCACCTTTTGCAGAATGCCGTGATCGTTGAACAAGGCGTGGAGCACGAGGGGGGAGGCACCCATCGGGATCGTTTGGAGGTGCGCCGCCGGGATCGCGGCGGGCTGAAGGCTGGCGGCGCTGAACATGGCGTGCACGGGCATGACGCTGACCTTGCCGGCAAGCTGGGAGACGAACGACATCGCGGACGCGGATTGGCCGCTCGCGGAGATGTGGTCGCTCGACGACGATGGTGCGGTGCCAGTGGCGCCGATCCTGGTCGTTCCGGTCGTGCTGGCGCCCGCCGTGTCGGAGAGCTTGAGCGTGAACGACGTCGCGACCGACTTGCCGGCAGCGACCTGGTGGGCGAGCGGGGTGAAGGTCAGCTTCTGGAGCGCCGCGGTGACCGAGGCGAGACTGCCGGAGACGGTGTAGGCGCCGGCAGTGACGGTGCCGCCGCTCGTGTCGGACAGCGCGCCGTTGGCGGCGGCCGTTAAGCTGAGGGAGGCGGTGAGCGTCTGGCCGGCGTCCGGCTCGACGATGGCGAGGGAGGCATAGGGGCGGAGCGCGGCCGTGTCGCTGGTGGCGAGCGAAGCGGCGACGCCGGTGACTTTCAGCGGATCGGTGACCGCCGTCGCAATGACGGTGGTCGTGGCGTGGCTGCTGCCGACGGCGACGGAAAGTGTGGTGGTTTCGCTCGACTTCGGGGCGACCTGGTGGGCGGTTGGTGTGAAGAGGAGGTTGTCGAGGGCCGTGGTGACGGCGGCGAGACTGCCGGTGACGGTGTAGGTCCTGGTCGCGGCGTTGCAGGCGCCGGTGCCGAGCTGCGAGAGGCTGCCGTTGGCGGCGGAGAAGGTGACGGTCGCGGTCTGGGTGGTGCCGGCGGCGGCGCCGGTCAGGGAGAGATGCGCGAATGGGCGGAGCGTCGCCTCGTCGGTGATGGCCTGCGTGCTGGTGAGGCCGGCGATGGTGACCGGCGTCGGGACGGGGGTCGGCGGGCCTGGCACGGGAGTTGGGGTTGGCTTGGGCGCGTGGCCGACATCGACCTCGACGAAATCGCTGGCGAGATGGGAAACGGGGATCAGACCCGGTTCATAGGTGCCCCATGGATTGAGGAGCTGCACCTCGGCCACGCCACTCACGGTGGTGAGGCCGTCGAACATATAAGCGTGGTCGCCGACGAGGTTGTCGGACGACGTATTGCCGGTGTCGAAGACGAGCATGTCGCCGGCGGCCGCGTCAGACTGAAGGGTCTGCGCCGACAGGGCGGCGGGCTGTGTGGGAGTTGCGGCCTGTCCGGTGATCGCCTCCAGGGCGAGTGCTGGATTGCCGCCGTTCGCGATTGAGCCGTAGCCGCCGCCGAGTGTCGCGACCGCCTTCTCGAGAACCTGAACCCAGATTTCCTGCTGGCCGTTGACGACGTCCTGGCCAGGCGTGCTGTTGACGCCGCTTGAGAGAAAATCGTTGGTCACGGTGACGTTCACCGTCTTGAAAGCGGTGGTGTTCCAACCCGGCAGGCTGCCGCTCGACGAACCGTAAAGGGTGACGGTCTCGGTGCCGTTTGCGTTGGCGGTGATCATGTTGCTGATCGCGGACGGATCGTTGAGCGCCAGCTCGCCGATCGAGGAAAGCAGGTAGCAGTCGCCGAGCTGTCCCTGGTGGATGTCGTTGACGCTGATGGCGGTGCTGTCCCCCGGCTCCGTGAGGTAGAGCGCGTCGGCCGACGCAGTGCTTGACTGAGCATGCAGGGCGGCGCTTGCGCCGACCACGGCATACGGCCGCAGCGTATGGCCGTCGAGATTGGTTTGTTTCATGGAACCTGCCTGGGTCTGGTGGTCCCTGTCGCAATAAAGATCGAACATTACTGGAGGGTTAAGGCTGTTTCGTCCAAGCCGCTCACGCTTCGCGCGCGGCCTGTCCGGTCACCACCCCGTCCTCCATCACCAGTCGCCGGAATGCGTCCTCGTTCATCGGGCGCCCCAGCAGGTAGCCCTGCGCTTCGGTGCAGCCGAACTCGCACAGCATTGCGAGTTGCGAAGGGGTCTCGACGCCCTCGGCGGTCGTGGCGATCCCGAGGCGCGCGCCAAGCTCGGCGATGGCCTGCACGACGGCCTGCTTGTCGGCGCGGTTCTCGA
Organism: uncultured Acetobacteraceae bacterium; assembly: GCA_964250835.1. Classification (GTDB taxonomy): domain Bacteria; phylum Pseudomonadota; class Alphaproteobacteria; order Acetobacterales; family Acetobacteraceae; genus CAXTPV01. The sequence goes on from CAXUIA010000208.1 coordinate 2,185, forward strand.
TGTCGGCCACGAACGCCTGGGCAATTTTGATCTTGTTGAGCGGGAACGCGCAGACATGGCTCAGGGACGAGTAGCCGAGGCCGAAATCATCGAGCGCGATCCGTATGCCGCGTTCGCGCAGGCTCCTGAGCGTATCCTCGGCGGCCGACCCGGGCGACATCAAAGCGGTTTCGGTGATCTCGACCTCGAGCCGGGCCGGCGACAATCCGCTGGCGACGAGGGCGTGGCCGACGACAAGACCGAGATTGCGTTCGCGCAATTGGACGGCTGAGACGTTGACCGCGATGCTGAGAGGACGCGCCCAGCGGACGGCAGCCGCAGTCGCGGTGCGCATGACCCAGGCGCCGAGCTCAACGATCAGCCCGGTTTGCTCGGCGATGGGGATAAACCGGTCTGGTCCGACGCGGCCGCGGGTCGGATGCGCCCAGCGTATGAGGGCCTCGGCGCCGAGCAGATTGCCCTGCGGAAGGCTGACGATTGGCTGGTATTCGAGATAGAGCTCGGACGCGGCGATGGCGCGCCGCAGATCGTGCTCGATTGCCTGCTTGTCGGCGAGCTCGTCGGCCATGGCGCGGGTGAAGAAGCGTGAGGCGCCGCGTCCGGCGTTTTTGGCGGCGTAAAGCGCGAGGTCGGCATTGAGCAGCAACGCCGTCGCGTTGTCGGAATCGAGCGGTGCCAAGGCGGCGCCGATGCTGGCGGCGATCTCGATCCGGGCGCCCTGGACGTGAAGCGGCTGGGCGACGGCGTCCAGGATGCGGCAGATGACGGCCTGAACCTCGCGCAAATCCGCCGTGTGCAGGATGATGGCGAACTCGTCGCCGCCGAGCCGGGCGACCTCGTCATCCTGGCGGACGCAATCGCGCAGGCGCTGCGCTACCACGACGAGCAAGGCATCGCCGCCCGGGTGACCAAAGCGGTCGTTGACGTCCTTGAAGTGGTCAAGGTCGACGCAGAGCAGGGTAAAGGCACAATCTGCGGCGTTCTGGCACGCGGCAAACAGCCGCTCGCCGAATTGCCGGCGATTGGGCAGCCCGGTCAGAACGTCGTGACGGGCGAGAAAGGCGATCTCCCGTTGCGACCGCTTGGCGTTGGTGATGTCCGAGCCGATACCCCGATAGCCCTGAAACCGGCCATCGATGTCGACCACGGGTTCGCACACCAGGTTCCAGAATCTCTCCTGACCGCCGATGCGCACCGAGATCTCGCGGTTGTAGATCGGCCTGCGGGCATCAAGGCTGCGGATGACTTCGGCGGTCGCCTCCAGTCCGGCCGCGCGGTCGGCAAGCGTGAAGATCAGGGTGCGCAGCGAGAGGCCGCGCAAGACCTCGGCGGGCTTGCCGCTGACTTTGATCAGCCGGGGCGAGACGTGGGTGATGCGCAACAGCCGGTCGGTTTCCCAAAGCCAGTCGCTCGCGTTCTCCTCGAACTCGCGCAGCAGGAGGCCGATGACTTCACCCTGTTCTTCGACTTGCAGGCGGGCAACGATGCGGAGTTCCAGCGAGCGGTTGGCGAACAGCGTCGCCGAGCCGATCAGCGCACCGTAGCTGATGAAGGCGAGCGCGGTGAGCGGGCCGAACGGGCCGCTGACCACCCAGGCGCCGAAGGTGCCGCCGATCATGGCGGGAACCCAGCACGCGACCGCGACCTTGCGCGGCATGAGCAAAACGGTCGAGCTGGTCACGCCGATGTCGATGCCGAACAGGAGGTAACGATCGGTGTGGCTGCCGTACAGCATGACCAGGGTGGAGAGTGCCGCCCAGCCGAAGCCGAGCACGACGACGAGGCCGGTGAGCCGGTTCAGGAAGGTCTTTGCGCCGCGACGGGCATCCTCAAGCTTGGACCAGCGCCGGATGTGGGCGAGTGCCAGGCAGTAGAGAACGATGATGGTGATGCCGACAGCGTCGATGGAGCTCGCGATCGGTTGATGGCGAAGGCCGAAGGCGAGAACGGCCAGCGTGTTGAAGCCGGTGATGAAGAAGAGGGGAAACAGCCGCGCGACTGAGTTGGCCTGCTCGAAGGCGATCTCCGCCAAGGCACGCTCCGACATGCTCGACAGGTCGGGTGTCTCCAGATGCTTCATCAGGACGTCACGCCAACGGAAAAAGTTCCGGCCTTCCCGCCCGTCGCGGTCAAGCGGGCGGTCAAGGCGGATCGCTGGCAGCTTGCTCACCCGACATCGGGCTTAACCGACCGCATCAAGACGCCCCTGGTACCGTTGCGCTAACGTGTATAGCAGCGGTTAGAGGAGGCCTCTACGTTGCGTGCGCGTAACTTCTTCGTGCGACTCGGGAGAGAGCAGCGAGGCAGCGGCGGCGCGCAGGCCGGGATCGCCGGTCGCGAGCACCTCGCCCGCGCTGTCGAGCCGGAGCGGCTGGCACTGCCAGTCGCCGATCGCACCGCCCGCGCCCTCGATGACCGGAACCAGAGCGGCCCAGTCCCAGGGCTTCATGGTGGCTTCCGCGATGATGTCGATCTGTCCCAGCGCGAGCAGGCCGTAGGCGTAGGCGTCGCCGCCCCACGTGACGCGGGGGGGGGCGGCGGCGCGGCGGGGGGATTGGGGGGGCGCGGGGCCGCCGAGGGGGGGG
>CAXUIA010000209.1:0-3877 GCA_964250835.1 uncultured Acetobacteraceae bacterium
GCTCTGGCAGGCCGGCGCACCCGGCGGCTACCACGTCGAGTACGGCTTTTCCTGCATGGGCTACGAGATCGCCGGCGGCCTCGGCGTAAAAATGGCCGATCCCTCGCGCGAGGTCTTCGTCCTTTTGGGCGACGGGTCCTACCTCATGCTCAACTCCGAAATCGCCACCTCGGTCATGCTCGGCCTCAAACTCACGATCGTTGTTCTCGACAATCGCGCCTGCGGCTGCAGCAACCGCCTCCAGCACGCCACCCGCGGCGAGAGCTTCAACAATCTCCTCGCCCCCACCAGCCCGTGCATCGACTTCGCTGCCCACGCTGCAAGCCTTGGCGCGTCGGCTGAAAAGGTCGGGAACCTCGCCGAACTCGACGCCGCCCTGACCCGCGCCCGCGCCGCCACCCGCACGACCGTCGTCGTGATCGACACCGACCCGACGATCACCACCAAGGAGGGCGGCGCCTGGTGGGACGTGGCGGTGCCCGAGATCTCCGCACGCAAGGAAGTGCGCGCCGCGCATGAAGATTACCTCTCAAAGCGAGAGCTTCAGCAGGTCGGCCAGTGATGGGGCGCTGCCTCGAACCCCGCCGGGGCGCGCCGCCCCGGCCCCCCCGTACAAAGGACCGACGATGCCTCTGCGCATAGGTGCCAATCCGATCGGGTGGTCTAACGACGATCTCCGCACGCTCGGCGGCGACACGCCGCTCGAGACCTGCCTCGCGGAAGCGCGCTCCGTCGGCTTCGAGGGTATGGAGCTCGGCCACAAGTTTCCGCGTGAGCCTCAGGCGCTTCGCGTGGTGCTCGCCCCGTTCAATCTCGCCTGCATATCGGGTTGGTGGTCCGGTGCGCTGTTGTCCCGCGACGCCGACGCCGAACTCGAAGCCATGCGCCCGCATCTGGACCTGCTTCGCGCCATGGGCTCCGACGTGCTCGTCTTCGCCGAGACCACCGGCGCGATCCATGGCGAGATCGATACGCCGCTCTCGCGACGTCCGACACTGCCGCCCGACGCCTGGACCGGCTTGGGCGCACGCTTGACGGCCCTCGCGGACGCGACCGCGCGCAACGGCATCCGCCTCGTCTACCATCACCACATGGGCACAGTTGTCCAGAGCGAGGCCGACATCCACGCCTTGATGGCGGCCACCGGCCCGGCCGTCGGCCTGCTGCTCGACACCGGCCATGCCACCTGGGGCGGCGCCGATCCCGCGTCGCTCGCCGCCCGCTACCGCGACCGGATCTGGCACGTCCACGCCAAGGATGTGCGCCGCGACATTCGAGCGCGCGCGGACGCCGAGGACTGGAGCTTTCTCCACGCCGTCATCGAGGGCGTCTACACCGTCCCCGGCGACGGCCTGGTCGATTACCGCGCGGTGTTCGCGGCACTTCCCGGCTACGACGGCTGGGTGGTGATCGAGGCCGAACAGGACCCCGCGCGCGCCAATCCGCTGCTCTACGCCCGCAAGGGATATGCCCATCTGTGCGAAGTGCTGGCCGATGTCGGCCTACGGGAGGCCGCATGACCAGTATGCTCCTACGCCGTCCAAGCACGCTCGACGCGGAAGGCTGGGTCCACCGGATCACCCCCGAGAACGCCGGCTGGTCCTATGTCGGCTTTGAGCTCGCCATCCTCTCGCCCGGCCAAACGCTCACGCGTCCCACCGCCGCCAGCGAGGTCTGTCTCGTTCTGCAATCCGGCCGCGCGCAGGTCAGCGCCGCCGGCACCGATTTCGGCGTTATTGGCGAACGCGCGAATCCGTTCGACGGCCTTCCCTGGTCCGTCTACGTCCCGCCCAACGCCGACTGGAGCCTCACCGCCGAGACGCCCTGCGAGCTGGCGATCTGCGCTTCTCCGGCGAAAACCGGCGCGCCCGTCCGTCTCATCACCCCCGATGACGTCGGCCAGGAGACACGCGGCACCGGCACCAACACGCGCTACGTCCGCAACATTCTCCCCGACACCGCGCCCGCCGAAACCCTCCTCGTCGTCGAAGTCATCACCCCCGGCGGCAACTGGTCGAGCTACCCGCCCCACAAGCACGACACGGACGATCCGCCCAACGAAACCTACCTGGAGGAAACCTACTTCCACCGCCTCAAGCGCGGCTCGGGCTTCGCGCTGCAGCGTGTCTACACCGACGACCGCTCGCTCGACGAAACCATGGCGGTTTCCGATCGCGACGTGGTCCTCGTCCCGCGCGGCTACCACCCGGTCGGCGCCCCGCACGGCTTCGACCTCTACTACCTCAATGTCATGGCAGGTCCGGTTCGCGAGTGGCGCTTCACCATGTCGCCCGACCATGCCTTCCTGACCTGGTAAGCGGGAGCTTCACATGACCAGCCTTCCCGACAACGTCAGCCACTTGATCGGCGGCAAACGCGTCCAAAGCGCGCGCCAGGCCGACATCTTCAATCCCGCCACCGGCCAGGTCGCCCGACGCGTCTCACTCGCCGACGCGTCCGACATCGATGCCGCCGTGGACGCCGCAACAGCCGCGTTTCCAAAATGGGCCGCGACCTCCCCGCTCAACCGCGCCCGCGTCATGTTCCGTTTCCGCGACCTGCTCGACCGCCATACCGGCGACCTCGCCGCCGTCATCACCGCCGAGCACGGCAAAGTCCTGTCGGACGCCCGCGGTGAAGTCATCCGCGGCATGGAGGTCGCCGAGTTCGCCTGCGGCATCCCCGAACTGCTCAAGGGCGACTACACCGAGCAGGTCGGCCGCGGCGTCGACAGCTACTCCACCCGCCAGCCGCTCGGCGTGGCCGCCGGCATCACCCCCTTCAACTTCCCCGTCATGGTCCCGCTCTGGATGATCCCGATCGCGCTCGCGACCGGCAACTGCTTCATCCTCAAGCCCTCCGAGCGCGACCCGTCGGCCTCCCTGATGATCGCCGATCTCCTCGCCGAGGCGGGCCTCCCGCCGGGTGTCTTCAACGTCGTCCAGGGCGACAAAGTCGCCGTCGAGGCCATCCTCGCCCATCCCGGCATCCACGCCGTCAGCTTCGTGGGCTCCACCCCGATCGCCGAGCACATCCACCGCACCGGCACCGCCGCCGGCAAGCGCGTCCAGGCGCTCGGTGGCGCCAAGAACCACATGGTCGTCATGCCCGACGCCGACATGGACCAGACCGTCGACGCGCTGATGGGAAGCGCCTACGGCTCGGCCGGCGAGCGCTGCATGGCGATTTCGGTCGCCGTCACCGTGGGCCGCGCCGGCGACGCCCTGATCGAGCAGCTCGCCCCACGCGTCCGCGCGCTCAAGATCGGCCCCGGCACCGATCCCGACGCCGACATGGGCCCGCTCGTCACCCGCGCCCATCTCGACCGCGTGCTCGGCTACGTCGAGACCGGCATCGCCGAGGGCGCCGAGCTCGTCGTCGACGGCCGCGCTCCCAAGCTCCAGGGCTACGAGGACGGTTTCTTTATCGGCGGCTGCCTGTTCGATCGCGTCACGCCCGACATGCGCATCTATCGCGAGGAGATTTTCGGCCCTGTTCTCTCCGTCGTCCGCGCCGAGACCTTCGACGAGGCCCTCGGCCTGGTCAACGCGCACGAGTTCGGCAACGGCACCGCGATCTTTACCCGCGACGGCGACAGCGCCCGCGCCTTCGCCCACGGCGTCCAGGCCGGCATGGTCGGCGTGAACGTGCCGATCCCGGTGCCGATGGCGTTCCACAGCTTCGGCGGTTGGAAGCGCTCGATCTTCGGCGACCACGCGATGCACGGCAGGGAAGGGGTGCGGTTCTTCACCAAGCTCAAGACGGTGACGTCACGCTGGCCCACCGGCATACGCGCCGGCGCCGAGTTCGTAATGCCCACGCTATGAGCGGCGGGGGGGGGCGGGCGGGCCGCGGGGGGGGGGGGGCGGGGGGGGGG
>CAXUIA010000209.1:3887-4760 GCA_964250835.1 uncultured Acetobacteraceae bacterium
GATCATCCAAGATCCAACCATCCACGCCGTCGTGATCGCGACCTCCACCGACACCCACGTCCCGCTGATCACGGCCGCCGTCAGGGCCGGAAAGTCCGTGCTTTGCGAAAAGCCGATCGACCTCGACATCGCGCGCGCCCAGGCCTGCCGCGCCGAGATCGCCGCGCATGATCCGCACGTCATGATCGGCTTCAACCGCCGTTTCGATCCGTCGTTTGCAGCCCTCCGCGCCCGTCTCGCGTCGGGCGAGATCGGTGCGCTCGAACAGCTCGTCATCACCAGCCGCGACCCGTCGCCGCCCCCCGCATCCTACATCCGCGTCTCCGGCGGCCTGTTCCGCGACATGACCATCCACGACCTCGATTTGGCGCGTGCCATCGCCGGCGACATCATCGCGGTCCACGCTTTCGGCTCCAATCTCGTCGACCCGGCCATTGCCGCGCAGGACGATATCGACGGCGCCATGCTCACGCTTCGTACGCATTCCGGCGCGCTCGTCCACATCAACAACGTGCGCCGCTGCGCCTACGGCTACGACCAGCGGATCGAGGCCTTCGGCGCCCGCGGCATGCTGCAAGCCGCCAACCGCACCGCGACCACCGTCGAAGCCTGGACCGCCGAGCACACCGGTGCCCGCGACCGCGTGCTGGATTTCTTCATCGAGCGCTACCGCGAGGCTTACCAAGCCGAACTCGACCATTTCCTGACGGCGATCGAAATCCGCTCCCAGCCTGTGCCCAGCTTCGACGACGGCGTGGAAGCGCTGCGCCTCGCCGACGCGGCGCTCGAAAGCGTCCGCACCGGTTGCGCGGTCTCACTCGCGTGAAGCAACTCGGGATCGGCCTCGTCGGCTCCGTCTTCATGGGCCGCGCC
>CAXUIA010000210.1:0-4760 GCA_964250835.1 uncultured Acetobacteraceae bacterium
TTGCGCTGGTGGGGGCCGCTGGGCGGGCTGGTGGGCTCGTTTGCGGTGTTTGGGGGGCTGCTGTTCGTCGACAAGATCGGGGCGGGGCCGTTCGCGGGGCTGACGATCACGGCCAATATCCTGATGTCGCTGGCGATTGACCGCTTCGGGCTGTTCGGCATGGCGACGCACGCGCTGACGCCGGGGCGGGCGCTGGGCGCGGCGCTGATGGTGGCCGGGATCACGCTGATCGCACGGTTCTGAGAGTGCGTTATCGGCCGGCGTCGTTGGATGCGGTCAATTTCCTGCTGGCCGACGTGCGCGGCGCGCTTGGGCCGTTTCTCAATGTGTTTCTGGTCACGCAGCGCCATTGGAGCCAGACGGAGGTCGGATGGGTGACGGCGGTGAGCGGACTGCTGGGGCTGGCGGCACAGACGCCGGCTGGGGCGCTGATCGATCGGACGGCGCATAACCGTGGCCTGGTGGTGACGGCGCTGGGGCTGCTGGCTTTGGGCGCGCTCGGGATCTTTGCCAGGCCGGCGTTCTGGCCGGTGATGGTGTCCAACACGCTGATTTCGGTGGTGGGCGACGTGTTCGGTCCGGCGGTGGCGGCGGTGACACTGGGACTGACCGCACGTTGGGCGCTGGCGCGTCGGCTGGGACGGAACTCGGCGTTCGACCATGCGGGCAACGTCGCGATTGCGTTGGCGGCGGGCGCCGTTGGGCATTACGCCTCCCAGCGGGCGGTGTTCCTGCTGGTGCCGTGCTGCGCGGTGCTCGCGGCGGCGGCGATGCTGTCGATCCCGCACGCGGCGATCGACCAGGCGCGGGCACGCGGGCTGGAAGACGGGGCGGCGTCGGACGCAGGGGTGCTGTTGCGGAGCCGGGCGTTCGTGGTGTTCGCGTGCTGCACGGCGCTGTTCCATTTCGCCAACGCCCCGCTGTTGCCGCTGGTGGGGCAGGAGCTGGCGCGCTCGCATCCAGGGTGGGGGACGGCGATGATGTCGTCGTGCATCGTGGCGGCGCAGATGATCATGCTGCCGGTCGCACTGCTGGTTGGGCGGACGGCGGACCGGATCGGACGCAAGCCGATCCTGCTGGCAGGCTTCGCGGTGCTGCCGGTTCGGGCGGTGCTCTACACGCTGTCGTCGGACGCGCGGTGGCTGGTGGCGGTTCAGTTGCTGGACGGTGTGGGCGCGGGGATTTTCGGGGCGATCGCGCCGCTGGTGGTGGCCGACGTGACGCGCGGCACTGGGCGGTTCAACCTTGCCCAGGGCGTGGTCGCAACGATGCAGGGGATCGGGGCGAGCGTGAGCGGGCTTGCGGCCGGCGTGGTGGTGGACGGGTTCGGGCGGAGGGCCGGGTTTCTGGGTTTGGGTGCGGCGGCGTGCATCGCGCTGGCGGCGCTGGTGATGGGGATGCCGGAAACACGATTGCCGGACGGGGCCGCGGGGTCGGGGCTCAGGCGTCCGGTGAACCAGGCGTAGCGGAAGACGCCGTTGCGGGATCAGAGCGATGGCCGGGACGCAAAGGATTGCTGCCGCGACGGCAGACGCGGACCTGATCTGAAGGCTTGGCTACCGGTGCGAGCCAGGAGGCGCAAACTTGAAATTCGTGGAGTCCGCGGCGACCTGTTCGGCGTCTCCCGTCGAGCGGTGCGTGGCGCGGCGACGTGTCGGGAGTGACGGTGGTGCAGGTTTTGGTTCGGGCGTTGCTGGTGGCGGGGTGCGCGGGCGCATGGCCGGCGCGGGCGCAGACGTCCCTGTGGTTCAACTCCTTTGATCCGCAATCGCACGCGGAGGTGCTTGACTACCGCAAGGGGCCGGTCGCGATCGGCGTGGTGTTATACCCGCGGGACCATACGGCCGATGGTGGCGTTGCGGTGACGGGCAGCTGGTTGGATTGCACCGCCAGTCAGGCGGCGCTCGTCGACCAGTCTGGACAGCGCGAGGCTCTGACGGGCGGCTGTCCGCCGCAGGCGCAGGGCGTGGGCGTGTTCAATGCGTCGCATAAGTCGACGACGCTGGGCCATATTCTGGCGCATGCGCGGCGGCTTGAGCTGGTGATCGGGAGCACAACGGTGCCGATCGAGTTGAGCGGGCTGCAGGAGGCGTTCTCGCAGGCGGCGGCCTACCAGGAGCATGCGCCCGACACGGCAGGGGATGGCGGACAGGCGGGCGCGCAGCAGGACCTGACGCCGCAGGAGGGTCAACTGCCGCCGCCATAGGGCTGGAGCGCCAGGAGAGGTCGGATGGACGAGGATGTGGCGACGCTGCAACGCGACGGGGTCGTGGGTCGAAAGGGCGTGTTCGCGCGCGACTGGGCCGAGATGATGCGCGAGGATATGATGAGCGCGTTCTGGGAGGCGATCCAGCGGCCCGGCGGGGCGATCGGTCGAGGTCCGCGGCGGTGGTATGTGGAGCTGCATCCGCAGGCTCTGCGCGGCTTTGCCGAGCTTGCGTCGAACCCGTGGATCACCGGGATGGCCGAGCGGGTGCTGGGGCCGGACTACCAGATTGTGGAGATCGGGTTCGACGTGCCGTTCCAGGGTGCGCAGAACCAGCCGTGGCACCGGGACTTTGCCTCGCCGCGCGAGACGTGGGAGGAGCGGCGGATCACGTCGCTGGCGTTCAATCTCACGGGCGTGGACGTGACGCCGGACATGGGGCCGTTCGAGGTGGCGCCGGGGACGCAATGGGACGATGGGCGGGATTGGCCGCATGAGATGTTCCCCGAGCGATTGCTCTGGCCGCGGTTCGCCGAGCGTGGCGTGCGGAAGTATCCGCAGGCGGGCGATGTGTCGTGCCGGTCGGCGCTGACAGTGCATCGCGGGACGGCGCACCCGTCGCCGGTGGCGCGGCCGGTGCTGGTGCTTGGGGTCGATGCGCCCGGAGCGGGGCACGCGGCGCTGCACGACATGATGGTGACGCGGGCGTTTCATGAGGGTCTGCCGGACGGTGTGCGGCGGCATCTGGTGTGCCGGGTGGTCGATGAGCTCGTGCCGATCGTGCAGAAGCACGACATCGAAGGGCTCGTGATGGGAGTTGAGTGATCGGCTGAAATTGGAACCGGTTGTGTTGAGCCGCCGTTGCAGGCGAGCGCGCGATTGCGCAAAACCGGAGTTCATCGATGGCTGATCAGAATCTTAAAACGCTCATTCAGCAGGCGCTTCAAGCGCAGAAGGCGGGGAGCGACGTCGCCAAGATGGCGACAGCCGAGATCGAGAAGGATGCGAGCCATCCCGAGCTGCAGGCGGCGCTGCAGGAGGGCCACGATACGTCCGCACAGTGGGCGATGCGGATCGAACAGGCGATCGAGGAGGCGGGCAGCGGGCCGAGTGTCGGCAACCAGGTGCTGGAGGCCCATTACGAGGTCAGCAAGAAGATCAGGCAGGCGGCGCCGGACGCGACCAGCCGTGATCTCGGCATTGTGGCCGCGGGACAGTTGGCGCTGCATTACTGGATCGCGTCGTTCGGGACGGTCGGCAACTACGCGGAGAAGCTCGGGATGAGCACTGTCGCGCAAAACATGCGGACGTCGGTCGAGGAAGCGAAGAAGGCCGACGCGGCGCATACGGCGATTGCGGAAAGGCTGCTGAGCGCTTAGCGGGGCGTGCGTTTGTGGCGCTCAGGACGTGAAGGGCGCCACGATCGTCCGCTTGCCGATGGTGAACGCGTCCGCGGCGTGGATGAGCGGAAGGATGTCGGCGTCCGACTGGCCGTTTGCGATCAGTTGAACGAGGTGCTGGTAGAGACCCGGGTATTCGGCGGGCGAAAGGCCGGACTGGTTGATCGGCTGCTCCTCGTGGAGGACGACGCCGTCGCGGGCTAGGCGGGCGCCGCCTTCCGAGAGAGTGATGCGGCCGTCGCCGGTTTCGATGTTGATGCTCCAGATACGCGGCTCGGGGTGACGCCAGTCAAAGGTGGCGTTGATGGGGACGCCGTTGGTGTCGATGAAGTTGAGGTCGGCCGCGATCGGCATCAGCTTGTTGGCGGGGATCTTGAGCGTAGCGTCGCGGAGATAGAAGGGGCGCGGAAGGATGGCGGTCGCGACCGACAGTGCGTTGATGCCCGGGTCGAAGACGCCGAAACCGCCTGGTTCCCAAATCCATTCCTGTCCGGGATGCCAGTGGCGCACGTCTTCCTTCCATTCGATCGAGACCGCGCCGATCTCGGTGTTGGCAAGAAGGCGTCGTGCGGGATCTATAACGACGCCGAAACGGGCGTGCCAGGCGGCGAAGAGGGTGCGGTTCGCTTGGCGGGCGCGAACGAGGAGCGGCGGCATTTCGGCCAGGGCGGCAACGGGCGGTTTTTCGAGGAGAACGTGCTTGCCGGCGTCGAGCGCGCGGGCGACGGCGGCGTGGCGGCTTTCGGCGGGGCTGCAGAAGGCGATGGCGTCGACGGCGGTTTCGCTCGCGAGGAGGTCGTCGAGGGTGCGGTAGCAGGGAAGGCCGTCGAGTGTCGCGTTGCGGCTGGCGACGGCGACCAGGTCAAGGCCGGGCGTGCGCGCGATGGCCGGAAGGTGGTGGTCTCGCGCGATCTTCCCAAGGCCCACGATGGCGAGGCGGATTGTCATGGGTGGAGCCTGCTTCTGGAGTTCGTGTCGGGAGTTTGGGCGGGCTGGTTATCCGGCCGCGGGTCGGGCGGTGATCCAATCGAGTAGGGCGCGGTTGACGGCGTCTGGTTGCTCGAGGGTCGCGAGGTGGCCGCATTGCGGGACGATCACAAGGCGGGCGTTCGGGATGGCGGCGGCCATCTCCTCGGAGCGGTTCGGCGGTGTGA
>CAXUIA010000211.1:0-282 GCA_964250835.1 uncultured Acetobacteraceae bacterium
CGTCGCCGGGCTGGACGTCGTCGCCGACCTTTTTCAGCCAGCGGGCGATTTTGCCCTCGGTCATGGTGGGCGAGAGGGCGGGCATCAGGATGTCGGTCATGCGCGTGCCTCGAGGAGGACGTCGGTCCAGAGGTCGTGCTCGTCGGGCTCGGGGCTGTCCTTGGCGAACTGGACGGCGTCGGCGACGCGCTTGCGGATGCGCTGCTCCTCGGCCTTGAGGTCGTCCTCGCTGGTGCCCTGCTCGATGAGACGTCGCTTGGCGCTTTCGATCGCGTCGTGGGT
>CAXUIA010000211.1:292-1474 GCA_964250835.1 uncultured Acetobacteraceae bacterium
CCCTGGTCGATCGCTTTCAGCTCGTCCTCGGTGGCACCGCTCTCGCGCAGCAGGCGCGCCTTCACCTGCTCGATCGGGTCGTGCTCCTCGCGCATCTTCTGCACCTCATCCTTGGTGCGGTATTTGGCGGGATCGGACATCGAATGGCCGCGGTAGCGGTAGGTCTGGGCCTCCAGCAGGAACGGCCCCTGGCCGGCGCGGCAGTGGGCGATGGCTTCGGCGGCGACCTGGTGGACGGCGATCACGTCCATGCCGTCGACGCGCCGGCCGGGGATGCCCCAGGGAGCGCCGTTCTGCGACAGGTCGCGCGAGGCGGACGCGCGCTCGACGGACGTGCCCATGCCGTAGCGGTTGTTCTCGATGACGTAGACGGCGGGGAGCTTCATCAGGGCTGCCATGTTGAAGGCTTCAAAGACCTGGCCCTGGTTGGAGGCGCCCTCGCCGAAATAGGTGACGGAAACGCCGCGGTTCTGGCGGTAGCGGTTGGCAAAGGCGAGCCCGGTGCCGATCGGGACCTGGGCGCCGACGATGCCGTGGCCGCCGAAGAAGTTCTGCTCGCGGGAGAACATGTGCATCGAGCCGCCCTTGCCGCGGCTGTAGCCGGTGGCGCGGCCGGTGAGCTCGGCCATGACGCCCTTGGGGTCCATGCCTGTCGCCAGCATGTGGCCGTGGTCGCGGTAAGAGGTGACGACCTGGTCGCCCGGTTCGAGCGCCATCTGGACGCCGACGACGACGGCTTCCTGGCCGATATAGAGGTGGCAGAAGCCGCCGATCAGGCCCATGCCGTAAAGCGCGCCCGCCTGCTCCTCGAAGCGGCGGATCAGCAGCATGTCGGCCCAGGCGCGGCGCAGACGGTCCGCGCCGAGCTCGCCCGCGCCGTCGGCCACCAGTGCTCCGTCCATCCCCTACTCCTGCGTGAAGGCGCCCGAGCGGCCGCCTGATTTTTCGACCACGCGCAGCGCGTCGATGCGCATGCCGCGGTCGGTTGCCTTGCACATATCGTAGATTGTGAGTGCGGTGACAGAGGCGGCCGTCAAGGCTTCCATCTCGACGCCGGTGCGGCCGACGCTGGTGACGGTGGCGCGGATCTCGACGGCGTTCTCGGCGGGCTCGAGCCCGATCGCGACCTGGGCAAGCGGGATCGGGTGGCAGAGCGGGATCAGGTCGGCGGTGCGCGTGGCG
>CAXUIA010000211.1:1541-4744 GCA_964250835.1 uncultured Acetobacteraceae bacterium
TGCCAGGAGGGCTCTCGTGGCGGCTTCGAGGTCGGAATGGCGGAGCAGGCTTTCGCCGACGAGGAAGTAGTGGACGCCGGCGTCGCGCAGGCGGGCGATGTCGTCGGCAGTTTTGATGCCGCTCTCGGAGATGATCGTGCGGCCGGGCGGGATCAGGGGGGCCAGGCGCTCGGTGACCGCGAGGTCGGTGCGCAGCGTGCGGAGGTCGCGGTTGTTGATGCCGATCAGGGGGGTGTCGCACCTCAGCGCGCGGTCGAGCTCGGCTTCGTCGTGTACCTCGACGAGGATTTCGAGGCCCAGCGAGCGGGCTTGGGTGGCGAGCTTGGTCAGTTGAGCGCCGGTGAGAGCGGCGGCGATGAGAAGGATGCAGTCCGCACCTGCGAGGCGGGATTCGATGACCTGGTAGGGATCCAGGATGAAGTCCTTGCGGAGGACGGGCAGCGGAACCGCGGTGCTTGCGGCCTGCAGGTCGGCGAAGGTGCCTTGGAACTCGGAGTGCTCGGTGAGAACGGAGAGGCAGGCGGCGCCGGCGCTCGCGTAAGCGCCGGCTAGAGCGGCAGGGTCGAAGTCGGCGCGTATGAGGCCCGCCGAGGGCGAGGCGCGCTTGAGTTCGGCGATCAGGCCGGGGAGCGCCTGGGCGAAGGGCCGTGGTTCGTGGGGGTGGTCCGATAGGCGGGCCTGGAGGGCGGCCTCTGGGTCACGGGCCCGCCTTGCTTCTACGACCTGGAGGGTGTTGGCGCAGATGCGGGCCAGGGCGTCGGGAAGGTCAGGGGCGCTGCTCCTGCCGGGGGCGCTGCTCCTGCCGGGGGCGCTGCTCCTGCCGGGGGCGGCGCCCCTGGACCCCGCTGGGGCGAGCCGCTCCGGACCACGTTTGGTCATGCACAGCCTCTTGCTTCTTCAAGCTTCGCCAAGGCTGCGCCGGAGTCTATGGCTTGGCCGGCTTGCTGGACGGCTTCGTTCAGGGTCCTGAATTTTTGGGCGATCATCAGGGAAGCGGCGGTGTTGAGGAGGACGATGTCGCGGTAGGGGCCCTGCTCGCCCGATAGCATCGCCAGCATTGCCCGGGCGTTGAAGGCAGGGTCGCCGCCGGCGATGGTGGAAAGGGGCGCCCGGGACAGACCGGCATCCTCGGGCTTGAGCTTGAAGCTGCTGATCACGCCATCCTCGAGTGCAATGATGTCGGTTTCTCCGGCCAACGTGATCTCGTCCAGGCCGTCGCCGTGGACGATCCATGCGCGCTCGGCGCCGAGCGTCGCAAGGGTTTCGGCCATGGGGCGCAGCCAGCGCCTGTCATAGACGCCGATCAACTGGCGCCTTGCACCTGCGGGGTTACACAGCGGGCCGGCCAGGTTGAAAATCGATCGCACGCCGATTGCGCGGCGCGCGGCGGTCGCATGCGCCAGCGCCGGGTGGTGGCGCGGCGCATGGAGGAACGCGAGGCCGCGCTCGAGGAGATGCCGCTCCTGGAGCGCGAGGTCGGGGTCGGGGTCGATCCCCAGAGCGGCGAGCACGTCGGCCGCACCGCTGCGCGAGGAGACGGCACGATTGCCGTGCTTGGCGACAACCAGGCCGCTTGCGCTGGCGACGAAGGCGGCGGCCGTGGAGACGTTGAGCGTGTGACGGCCGGCGCCGCCGGTGCCGCAAAGGTCGATCGCGTTCGCGGGCGCGGTGACGGCGCGCATGACGGTGCGTAAAGCGCGCACTGTGCCGGCGAGCTCCTGGGCGGTTTCGCCGCGCACGCGCAGGCCCATCAGCAGTGCGGCGATCTCCGCGTCATTGGCTTGGCCATGAACGATGCGGGTGACGGCCGCGAAAGCTTCCTGCTCGGTGAGCGAGCGTTCGGCGAGCTGGGCGAGGATCGGGGTCACGCGGCGGACTGGTGCGCGCGCGGGCCGACGGTGGCGAGGAAGTTGGCGACGAGCCGCGGACCGGCCGGGGATGCGATGCTTTCTGGATGGAATTGCACGCCCGCGATAGGAAGTGTCGTGTGGGCGAAGGCCATGATCAGGCCGTCGTTGGACCAGGCGGTGACCTGCAGTTCGCGGGGGAGTGTGCCGCGGTCGACGATGAGGCTGTGGTAGCGGGTGGCGTCAAACGGTTGGGCAAGTCCGGCGAACAGCGGGTCGTGCGCGTGATGGATGGCGTCGACCTTGCCGTGCATGGGCCTGGGCGCGCGCACGACCTGGCCGCCGAACGCCTGGCCGATCGCCTGGTGGCCCAGACAGACGCCCAGAAGCGGGATGCGGGCGTCGGCGGCGGCGCGGACGAGGTCGAGGCAAATGCCGGCCTGATCGGGGGTGCAAGGGCCGGGTGAGAGGACGCTCGCGGCGGGGTTGAGCGCGATCGCGTCGGTAGCCGACAGGGCGTCGTTGCGCCGAACGTCGCAGGTCTCGCCCAGTCCACCCAGCAAGTGAACCAAGTTGAAGGTGAAGCTGTCATAGTTGTCGATCAGCAGGATCATGCGCGCGGGCTATGTTGTTGGTGACCGTGCTGGGGTCAATGCTGGTTCTGTGCAACGGAAGGCTCACGGGATCCAGCGCCAGGCACATGGGACTTTGCGCTGCGCACATGGGGCGCAACGAAAGGCGGATCGGGCGGTTACCTCCGGGCATGGAGGATCCGGGATGCTGAAGGACGCGCTCACGCGCATCGTCGACGCGTGCACGCGGTTTGCCGGAGTGGTGATCGTCTGCTTCACGTTGCTGGGCGTGGCGGCGGCCGTTTACGCGGCGACGTCGTTTGCGATCAGCACCGACATCAAGCGGTTGCTGCCGGCAGACCTGCCTTGGCGGACGACGCAGCTCGCCTATGAGAGGGTGTTTCCACCCAACAGCATCCTGGTCGTGGTGGAAGCGGCGACGCCCGAGGCGACCGCGGCTGCGGTGGGCGAGCTGACGCGGGGATTGCATGACCCGTCGATCAGGCGGGTGACGCCGTTGGGAAGCGGACCCTATTTCGAGCAGGAAGCGCTGCTGTTTCCGCCCGTTGCACGGGTCCGGGCGCTGACCGGAGAGGTGGAGCGCAGTGCGCCGCTTGTGGCAGTGGTGGCGCGGGACCTGAGCCTTCGTGGGGTTGCGTCGCTGCTGGCGGGAGAGGCGCAGGGTGTCGCGGGCGGTCGGTCGCCGGTGGCGCCGTTCGATCGGCTGCTGCGGTCGCTGACGGAGGTGGTGGGCGGGGGGGCGGCGGCGGGGGGGTGGGGGGGG
>CAXUIA010000212.1:0-2622 GCA_964250835.1 uncultured Acetobacteraceae bacterium
GAGCTCACCACCTTGAGTGCCTGCTGGAGCTGAAAATCGGTTCCCGGGTTCAACAGGTCGAACTTCGGCCAGTTCGTCGGCGGTTCGCGCGGGATCGACTGCGCGATCGGCGGAAGCGACGCATGTGTCGGCGGCGGAGCCGGCGGCGTCCCACCCTGGTTCTTCAGCGCGTGGATCAGATCGCCCTCATGGTCGGGAAGATTGTCCTGCTCGCCCAGCTCCTCCTTGACCGGGATGTCGGGCGAGATGCCGAGGCCCTGGATCGACCGGCCGGACGGCGTGTAGTAACGCGCCGTCGTCAGGCGCAGCGCACCGTCATCGTTGATCGGCATCAACGTCTGCACCGAACCCTTGCCGAACGAGCGCGTGCCGAGGATCAGCGCCCGATGATGATCCTGCAGCGCGCCGGCGACGATCTCACTCGCCGATGCCGTGCCGCCGTTGGTCAGCACCACCATCGGCAAGCCGCCCGTGATGTCCGACCCCTTGGCGTCCCAGCGCTGGCTGTCTTCCGGATGCCGCGCGCGCGTGGACACGACCTCACCGCTGACGACGAAATCGTCGCAGATGTCGATCGCCTGGTCGAGCAAGCCGCCGGGATTGTTGCGAAGATCGAGCACCAGCCCGTCCAGATGACCGCCCGCCTTGCCCTTCAGCTTGCTCCAGGCGGCGCGTATCGCGTCGTCCGCGTTCTCGTTGAACTGCGCAAGCCGGATGTAGGCCGTGTGCCCGTAGAGTGCCGACTTCACCACCTGGATGTGGATGATCTCGCGCTTGAGATTCACCTCGAGCGGGTGGTCGATCCCGATCCGCTTGATCGTCAGTTGGATCGGACTGTCCGGTTCGCCGCGCATCCGGTCAACCGCGTCGTTCAGCGTCATGCCTTCGACGCTCTTGCCGTCGATCCCCAGGATCAGGTCGCCCGCCTTCATCCCGGCATGCGCGGCCGGCGTATCGTCCATCGGCGTCACCACCTTGATGACGCCGTCGCTCTCTTGAACTTCCAGCCCCAGCCCGCCGAACTGGCCGCGGGTCTGGACCTCCATGTCCGCGAACTCCTTCTTGTCGAGATAGGAGCTGTGCGGATCGAGCCCGCTCAGCATCCCGTTCAGCGCGTTGTCGATGAGCTGCCGATCCGACACCGGCTGCACGTAGTCCGCACGCACTTTCTCGAAGACGTAACCGAACAGGTCGAGCAGGTGATAGGTTTCGGCGTGACCGCCGGAGGCGCTGTCATCGACGCCCTGTGCAAAGGCGTGGGCGCCGAAATCGTAGGTCGGTCCCATGCCGAGCATTCGCGAGATCGGCCCGCTGGCCGGACCAGCCGCGAGGCCTGCAGCAAACGCGCCCCCGAGCATCAGGCCGTGACGAAACCTCATGAACAACTCCGATCCGCGACCAGCCGTGATTGATAGCACATAGGCTCCGACGCAAGACGGCTGCCGGATGACAACATGAACAGGTTGCTCAATCGTTCACAACCACTTCATCACCACCCCGGCAGTCTCAGCGCCGCGCACCGCGAGCGGGATCAACCGTCGCGGAACCCTGCCGTTCCTGGACAAAGAGCGTCGGCTGGTCGTGCGTGCCCGAGCGGTCAGCCGCCATTCGGCCCAGCCTTTCGCCGCGTCTGACATGCGCACCGACGACAACCTCGATCCGGTCCAGCCCCGCCAGCACAAAACGTCTGTCCCGGCCGCAATCAACGATCAGCGTCGCGCCGTATGACCGAAACGGGCCGGCGAAGTCGATGCTCCCGCCGCACGGAGCGCCGACCGGCGCCCCTGGCGCGGGCGCATAGATCACCCCTGAAGCAGGTCCCCCTTCGGTCGCCTGCCCGTAGCGCACCACAACGCGGCCCAGGACCGGCGCGCTCACCACCGGCGCGCTCACCACCGGCGGCCACTCGCGCCGCCTCCGGCCCGCCGTCATGCCGCGTTCAGGCGCTGACAGCCTTTGCGTCGCCGCTCTCTTCGTGATCCGGCCAACCAATCCGGTCCGCGGAGCCGTCGGCCTGATCCTGACAACCGGCGCGTCCTGTAAAGATCGAAGTGCGGCGATGGTGGCCGCCAACCGCGCCGCCTCCCGCCGGTTCTCCTCGCGCTCAGTCCCACGCGCCCGGGCCGACCCATGCAGCGCCGACGCCATCAACACCGCCGCCAGCACCGCCGCCCGGCCTTTCAAGCGAGCAGGGAACGTCCGGTCATCACCGCCGGCTGTGCCACCCGGAGCAGCGCCAGCATCGTCGGCGCCAAGTCGGCAAGCCGGCCGTCGCGCAGGGCCGCCGCCGTTCCCGCCGGGGCCGCGAGCAGCACCGGCACCGGGTTGAGCGTGTGCGCCGTGTGCGGCCCGCCCGTCGCCGGATCGCGCATCATCTCGCAATTGCCGTGATCGGCGGTCACCAGCAAAGCGCCGCCCCTCGCGCGCACCGCCGCATCGATGCGGCCGAGTTCCCCATCCACCGCCTCGCACGCCTTGATCGCCGCCTGCAGGTCACCCGTGTGGCCCACCATGTCCGGATTGGCGAAGTTGAGCACGATAAGATCGTAGACACCGCTCTCGATCGCAGCGACCGCGCGCGCCGCGAGCTCGGGCGCCGCCATCTCCGGCTGAAGGTCGTAG
>CAXUIA010000212.1:2632-4730 GCA_964250835.1 uncultured Acetobacteraceae bacterium
TGCTACACCGGCTGCACTCATCTTGGGATCCAGGTCGTAGGTCGCGACCTTGGGGGAGGGAACCATGATCCGCTCCTCTCCCGGCAGCTCGAGCTCCGCGCCGCCATTGAGAAAGTAGGTGACGTGCGGATACTTTTCCGTCTCCGCCATGCGAAGCTGCCGCAGCCCAGCGCGCGAAACGACGTCGCCCAACAGGTCGTCCATCGACAACGGCTCGAACACCGCCTGCATCCGATCGGCGAGTGCTGTGCCGTAGCGCGTCAGCCCAACCGCACCCGCGAACGACACCACACGCCCTCGCGGAAATCCCTCGAACCCCGGTTCGAGCAATGCCGTCAGGATCTCGCGCACGCGGTCCGCTCGGAAGTTGAAGCACAGCAACCCGTCGCCATCCCGCATGCCGGCGTACGCACCGAGCACCGAGGGCTCGACGAACTCGTCCGTCTTTCCGCCCGTCTCCAGCGCCGAGGCCGCATCCGCAGACCACGCGCCCAACCCGTCAACCATCAGGTCATAGGCGCGCTGCACCCGTTCCCAGCGCCCGTCGCGATCCATCGCGTAATAGCGCCCGCACAACGTCGCCAACGGCACGCCGGCCGGCAGTGCCGCCGACAACCTGGACAGAAACTCGCGCGCTCCGTCGGGCGGCGTGTCGCGCCCGTCCGTCCAGGCATGCACCGCCACGCCCACGCCCTGCGCGCGCAGGATGCGCGCCAGCGCCACCGCATGATCCTGATGCGAATGCACGCCGCCGTCCGAAACCAGCCCCATCAGGTGGCACACGCCTCCCGTTGCCCGCAGCCGCCCGCACAGCTCGGCCAGCACCGGCGACGCGCTGAGGCTGTCATCCTCGATCGCGCCGTTGATCCGCGGCAGCTCCTGCATCACCACCCGGCCGGCGCCGATATTGAGGTGGCCTACCTCGGAGTTGCCCATCTGCCCGTCAGGCAATCCCACATCGCGGCCGCACGTCCGCAGCAACGCATGCGGCGACGTCTTCCAGAGCCGATCGAAATTCGGCGTGCGGGCCAGCCCGACGGCGTTGTCGGCCGGATCTTCGCGCCAGCCGAAACCGTCGAGGATCGCGAGCATCACCGGGCGCATGCGAAAAGCCCGGGGCTCTGCCCCGGACCCCACCAAGGGCCGGGCCCTTGGAACCCTCTACCCGGGGGCGTCACGCCGGGAGGCGTGCTCACGCTTGACGCCCCCAGAGCACTAATCCTTCTTTCCATCTCCCGGCCCCGTCGTCCCCGTGTGGGACGGAGGATCGCTCGCCGGGAACGTCCCGTCCATCGCCTCGTCGATCTTGTCGTCCTCAAGATCGCCGTCGGCCGGCGGGTCGGGATTGTTGGTCTCGCTCATGGTTGCCCCCTGTTGGCTACCACGATGCGACGCGCGCCGCACCGCGGGGGTTTCGCATCCGCGCCCGATTTCCCACATCCCGCGTTCCGCAGATCTGGAGACCCCGATGCTCAAGGAAGGCACCATCCAACTCACCGACGCGGAGTGGCGCGACCGCCTCACGCCCGAACAGTACCAGGTGCTCCGCCAGCACGGCACCGAGCGCGCTGGCACCAGCCCGCTCAACCGCGAAAAGCGCAACGGCGTCTTCCTGTGCGCCGGCTGCGGTACCGCGCTGTTCGATTCAGCCACCAAGTTCGAAAGCGGCAGCGGCTGGCCGAGCTTCTACGCTCCCCGCGACGGCGCGGTCGCCACCAGCGCCGACAACAGCTACGGCATGCGCCGCGTCGAGGTCACCTGCGCCCATTGCGGCGGCCATCTCGGCCACGTCTTCCCCGACGGCCCGCGTCCGACCGGCGAGCGTTACTGCATGAATGGCGCGGCACTCAGCTTCACGCCCGAATGACAGAGATCGAGGCGCAGGCGGCGGCACTGATCGAGGGCGAAACCGACTTCATCGCCAACGCCGCCAACCTGGCCTCCGTCCTCTACCACGGACTGCCGAACGTGAACTGGGCGGGCTTCTACCTGCTGCGCGGCGACACGCTCGTGCTCGGCCCGTGCCAGGGCAAGCCCGCCTGCGTCCGCATCCCGCTCGGTCGCGGCGTCTGCGGCGCCGCCGCCGCCGGGCGGCGCA
>CAXUIA010000213.1:0-1647 GCA_964250835.1 uncultured Acetobacteraceae bacterium
CTGCGCAGGCCTAGACGCGCGGTGCCGATGGCGATGTTGGTGGTGCAGCCGCCGACCGACTTGCTGAAGGTCGACATGTCCTCGAGGCGGCCGCCGATCTGCTGGCCGTAAAGGTCGACCGAGGAGCGGCCGATTGTGATGAGGTCGAGCGTGCTCATGCGAGCCCCTCCCCTGCTGTGACGGGATGGCGGCGGGCTGGCGCGTGGCTGCGGCCCCGCTTGCCGGCGACCGCGATGGCGAGTGCGGCCGCGAGTGCGAGCGTGCCGGAGAGCGTGCGAAAGCCGGCATGGTCGGCTTCGACCACTTCGAGCCAGACGGTCGCGTCCTGGACCAGCGGCGAAAACGGCTGATCGGTGATGGCGACGACCGGCACGCCGCGCGATGCGGCTTCGCGCGCATGCTGGAGCGTGTCGGAAGCGTAGGGCATGAAGCTGACCGCGAGAACTGCGTCGCGTGCGGTCGCGAGCGCCATCTGTTCGGGGGCGAGGCCTGCGACCTGGCCTACGAGTTCGGCGCGTATGCCGAGCTTGGCGAGTGCGTAGGCGAGATAGGCGATGATGGGCGCCGAGCGGCGGACGCCGAGCAGGTAGATGGTTTCGGCGCCGGCGAGCAGCGCGGTTGCTCCGCGCAGTGCTTCGGGATCGATCAGCTCGCCCACGCGCTCAACCGAGACAAGGGAGGCATCGAGCAGGCCGCGCAGCAGGCTGATCGGATCGTCGCCGGTGTCGTGCTGCAGCGTGCGGAGGCGTTCACGATAGTCGGGCCAGCGCTCGCGGGCATGGGTGCGAAAGACGTCCTGCAGGTCGGCAAAGCCGCCGTAGCCCAGCGCCTGGGCAAAGCGGACGAGTGCGGAGGGCTGCACCCCGGCGAGTTGCGAGACGCCGGCAACCGTGCCGAAGGCGATCTCCTGCGGATTGGCGAGCGCGAAGTCGGCGATCTGGACGAGACGCTTGGGCAGCGACGAACGGCGCTGCTCGATCAGGGCGCGGACGGCCTTGAGGTCGCGCGGTACGGCGTTCATGCGCGCCGTCCCTGGCGGCGGTAGCGGTCGGCCATCACGGCCACGATGATGATCAGGCCTTTAACGATGTCCTGGATATAGGCATCGACGCCTAGGAAGGTGAAACCGCTGATGACAACGCCGAGGATGAGCACGCCGATGACGGTGCCGGTGATACGGCCGACGCCGCCCGAAAGGCTGGTGCCGCCGATGACGGCGGCGGCAATCGCGTCGAGCTCGTAGGACATGCCCATGCCGGCTTGGCCGCTGGCGGCGCGCGCGCTGGTGATGACGCCGGCAAGTCCCGAGAGCGCGCCCGCGAGCGTGTAGACAATGACCAGGTGGCGGGTGACGTTGATGCCGGAGACGCGGGCGGCCTGCATGTTACCGCCGATCGCGTAGGTGAACTTGCCGTAGCGTGTGTAGCAGAGTGCGATGTGAAAAAACGCCGCCACGATCAGGAAGATGATGACCGGGTGTTCGCCGCTGCCGATCCAGGTGTAACCGTCCGACAGCAGGCTGATCGGCTGGCCGCGCGTGTAGTAGCGCGCAAGGCCGCGGGCGGTGACCATCATGCCGAGCGTGGCGATGAAGGGCGGCAGTCGGCCGAGCGTGACGAGGAAGCCGTTGCAGACGCCCGCGAGGCC
>CAXUIA010000213.1:1657-4710 GCA_964250835.1 uncultured Acetobacteraceae bacterium
CGGGAAAACGGCACGCGCATAGTCGCTCGTCTGCGCCAAGCTTGCGGCCACCATCGCGGAGAGCGCCAGTACAGAACCTGAAGAAAGATCGATGCCGGTCGTGATGATGACCTGGGTGACGCCCACCGCGAGCAGGCCCACTACAGACTCCTGCAGGATGATGATCTCGAGCCGCTGCGGGTTGAGCAGGAAGCTCTGGCCGCGCAACGTCCAGCCGAGCAGCTCGAAGACGAGCGCGATGCCGGCGAGGACGGCGATGATGCCGAGCTCCACCGGCAGCTTGCGCCTGCGCGGCCGGATGCCGATCGTTGCAGTCTCTGCGATGCTGTCCATAGGCTCCTCGCGTCAGCGCGCCGCCAGTTCCATGATCTTTTCCTGGGTCGCCTCCGAGCGGTCGAGAATGCCGCTGAGGCGGCCTGCGTGCATCACCAGCACCCGGTCGCTCATGCCCAGGATTTCGGGAAGTTCCGAGGAGATCATCAGGATTGCCAACCCCTTGGCGGCCAGATCGGACATCAGGCTGTGGATCTGCGATTTGGCGCCCACGTCGATCCCGCGCGTCGGTTCGTCGAGAATAAGGATGCGCGGTTCGGTCATCAGCCAACGCGCGATCAGCACCTTCTGCTGGTTGCCGCCCGACAGGTTCTCGATGATCTGGTCGAGGCCGGGAGTCTTGATGCGCAGATTGCCCGCCATATCGGCGCACAAACTGGACAGCGAAGATTGGCGGACGAAGCCGACGGCCGCGCTGTAGCGGTCGATCGATGCAATCTGCATGTTTTCGAGAACCGAAAGCATCATGAACAGGCCGCTCAGTTTGCGGTCTTCGGTCAGCAGCGCCATGCCGTGGCGCATGGCGTCGCGCGGGCTGCGTATCGTGACGGTCTGGCCGTCGACGGCAATCTCGCCCATCGTGGCCGGCGTGATGCCGTAGATAGTCTCAGCGACGTTGGTGCGTCCGGCGCCGACAAGGCCGGAGACGCCGAGGATTTCGCCGCGACGCAGGTCGAACGTGATGTTTTCGAAAACTCCAGACAGGCTGAGATTGCGCACAGAGAGTGCGACGTCGCCAATCGGAACGGACCGTTTGGGGAACATCTGCGTCAGCTCGCGACCGACCATGAGCGAGATGAGACGCGCCTGGGTAAAGGCCGCGGCGGCGTCGGTCGCGACGTGGCGGCCGTCGCGAAAGACCGAGACCTCATCGGCGATCGCGAAGACTTCGTTCATCTTGTGGGTGATGTAGACGATCGCGCGTCCGGCCTCGCGCAGCCGGCGAACAATACGGAACAGATGCTCGACTTCGCGCTCGGTCAACGACGAGGTCGGCTCGTCCATGATCAGCACGGCGGATTCGAGCGAGACGGCCTTGGCGATCTCGACCATTTGCTGATGGGCGACGGACAAGTCGATCACGCGCGCTTCGGCGTCGAGCGAAATGCCGAGATCGTCCAGCAACGCCTGGGTCCGGTTGCGGAGTGACGCGTGATCGATCAGGCCGAGGCGTTTGGGTTCGCGTCTGACCCAGATGTTTTCGGCGATCGTCATGTGGGGCACCAGGTTGAGCTCCTGGTGGATCATGGCGATGCCGTGATCGAGCGCGTCGCGCGGACCTTCAAAGCGGCAGGGCACGCCCCGGACGCGGATCTCGCCCGAGCTCGGGGCGACGATGCCGGCGATGATCTTCATCAGCGTGGACTTGCCCGCGCCATTTTCGCCCATAAGCGCGTGAACGGACCCAACGCGAAGCCTAAGGTTGATATCGGCAAGCGCCTGGACGCCCGGAAAGTGTTTCGACACGCCGATGACTTCGAGCAGGACGTCCTGCGACGGGCGGTCGGCCGCACTGGTACGGTCGCGTGCGACTTGCACCCCGGATCCTCCGTTCGCGGTCAACGCCGCGTGCGGGCGCAGATTTGCAGAATGGATGATCGATTGGAAGCAAATTCTGGATAGACTTTTCCAAATTTTGTGCGAACATCGGTGCAAGGCACGACTCCGACAGTGCCACCCTGGGAGATGCGCAATGAAACTTACCAGCTTGTTTGCTGCGGCCGCACTCACGGCGGCAATAACGGTCCAGGCCGAAGCGGCCACCACCATCGGCGTTTCCATGGCGCTGTTTGACGACAACTTCCTCACCGCCGTGCGTCAGGCCATGGCGCAGCGCGCGGCCGCGATCCCTGACCTGCACATCCAGTTTCAGGACGCACAGGGCGATGTCGGCAAGCAGATCAGCCAGGTGCAGAACTTCGTTTCGCAGAAGGTCGATGCAATCATCGTGGTCCCCGTCGACACCTCGGCGACCAGGCGGATTACGTCGGCGGCGAGCGGTGCCGGAATCCCGCTTGTTTATGTCAACCGCAAACCGGATGAGAAGACGTTGCCTGCCAAAGTGGCGGTGGTTGCGTCCGACGACCAACTGGCCGGACGGCTGCAGATGACCGCACTCGCCGCGCGGATGGGTGGGCACGGCAATTTGGTGATCCTGCTGGGCGATCTGGCCAACAATTCGACGCAGGGCCGCACAGAGGGCGTCAAGGAGATCCTGAAGGTTAACCCCGGCATCAAGTTGATCGAGCAGCAAACCGCCAATTGGGAACGCACCAAAGCGATCGACCTGATGAATAATTTCATCTCGAAAGGCGACAAGATCGATGGTGTCGCCGCCAACAATGACGAGATGGCGCTCGGCGCAATCATCGCGCTGCAGCAGGACGGGCTGTCGCCGAAAAAGATCGCCATTGGCGGCGTTGATGCGACGGCGGACGGTTTAGCGGCACTCAAAAAAGGTGATCTCGCGGCGACGGTCTTTCAGAACGCCAAGGGCCAGGGACGGACGGGTGTGGACGATGCGATGAAACTGGTGAAAGGCCAACCGGTGACGCAGTTTGACACGATCCCGTTCGAGTTGGTCACGGCGGGGAATGCTGCGCAGTTTGTCAATCGCTAGGCCGGGCCCTGCCTCCCTGAGACCCCGTCGTGCGCAGCCCGCGTCGCATGACGGGCGAGCGCCCCCGGACCCGCGGGACCGATGGGCGCTGATCCTCGAC
>CAXUIA010000214.1:0-4708 GCA_964250835.1 uncultured Acetobacteraceae bacterium
CGTCGGGCATGGGGACGAAATAGCCAGTGGAGAGCCAGATGCGGTGGCGGGCGCGGGCGATGGAGGCGAAGAGCGCGCGCGTGTGGAGCGGGCGGCCCTCGTGCGGGGCGCTGCCCTCGACGCAGACGAGCTCGCCGTCAGGATCGGGGGGCGCGGGCGGCTCGGTTGCGGGCGGCAGCGGGTCGCCGCCCGCGCGCCGCCAGGTGTGATCGAAGACGGCGCGGGTGTCGGCGACGACCGGTCCGGTGAAGCGCGCTGCGGCGTCCTGCCAGAAGGCGTGCGCCGTGTTGCCGTCGGTCGGCACGCCGGCGGCGCGCGGGTTCATGTACTGGCGGTCCATGTTGACGCCGCCGAGGAAGGCCGTGCGGCTGTCGACGACGAGGATCTTGCGGTGATCGCGATCGTCGATGTGGAGGCTGAAGAAGCGGCGCCAGGGCAGGAGCGCGTGGTAGTCGACGATGGCGATGCCGGCGGCGCGGAGGCGCTCGAAGAGTTGGTCGGGCGAGTTGTCGGAGCCGATGGCGTCGTAGATCACGGCCACGCGGACGCCGGCGGTGGCGCGCTCGATCAGGAGCGAGGACAGGCTGGCGCCGTCAGCCTCGACGTCTTCGAAGGTGTAGTATTCGAGGACGATACTGTGACGCGCCGCGCGGATCGCGCTGAACATCGCACGGAGCGCGGTGATGGCTTGGGGAAGCAGCGTAACCGTGTTGCCGGGGCGGAGCGGCGCGTTGCGCACGGTTCGGAGCGCGCTTTCGTGGCGCGCGAGGTCGGCGTCCATTGAGAGTGGCGTCAGTGTCGATGGTGAACCGCGGGCATACCGTAGACCGGGGTCGGGATACCTTCGAGGCGTGCCTTGAGCTGGAGTGCGAGAAAGAGCGAGTAGTGGCGCGACTGGTGCAGGTTGCCGCCGTGGAACCATAGGCCTGGCTGGTGTGTGGGCTTCCACATGTTGCGAAGCTCTCCTTCCCACGGTCCTGGATCCTTGGTGGTACCGCTGCCGTAGCCCCAGACTTTGCCGACGCGGTCTGCCACCTCCTGGCTGATGAGCTGGGCGGCCCATCCGTTCATCGGGCCGTAGCCGGTGGCGTAGACGATGAGGTCGGCGGGGAGTTCGGTGCCGTCGCTGAGCAGGACGCCCGACTGGCGTATCGCGGTCACGTCGACGCCGCTCCTGAGCTTGATCTTGCCGTCGGCGATGAGGTCGGAAGCACCGACGTCGATGTAGTAGCCGGAGCCACGGCGGACGTATTTCATGAAAAGGCCAGACTGGTCCTCGCCGAAATCAAGCATGAAGCCGGCGGCGCGCAGGCGCTCGTAGAAGACGGCGTCGTGCTCGCGGACCGATTTGAAGGCGATCGTTTGCAGGGCGGTCAGCAGGCGGTATGGCAGGGACGCGTGAATCAGGTCGGCGCGATCGGTGGTGATGCCGGCCTCGAGTGCGGCTTCGGAGTAGAGTGGCGCCGTGGTGAACTCGAACAGGGATTCCGAGCGCGCGATCAGGGTGGACGAGCGCTGAATCATGGTGACGTCAGCACCGTGTTCCCAAAGGTCGGCGCAAATGTCGTGCGCGGAGTTGTTGGAGCCGATGACGACGCAGCTTCTGCCGGCGTAGGCCTCGCCGCCCGGATGCTGGCTTGAATGGTGCTGGACGCCGCGGAAGGTCTCGGCGCCATCGATGGCCGGGATGTTGGGCAGGCCGGACAGGCCGGTGGCGAGCACAAGCTGCTTGGGGCGCAGCGTGTGCGAGGCGCCGTCGCGGTCGAGTTCGATGATCCACTCACCGGCTTCGTCGTCGTAGCGGGCGGCGCGGCAGGTCGTGGTGTTCCAGACGTTGAGCTCCATTACCTTTGCATACATCTCGAGCCAGTCGCCGAGCTTGTCCTTGGGCGTGTAGACCGGCCAATGGTCGGGAAACGGCAGGTAAGGCATGTGGTCGTACCAGACCGGGTCATGCAGGCAGAGCGACTTGTAGCGGCTGCGCCATTGATCGCCTGGACGGCCATGCTTGTCGGCGATGATGGTGGGCACGCCGAGCCGACGGAGGCGGGCGCCCAGTGCCAAGCCGCCCTGGCCGGCGCCGATGATGAGCACGTAGGGCTGCTCGGTGATGCCGAGGGTCGCTGCTTCGTGCGCGCGCTGCTCTCCCCACGTGCGCCGGCCGGGATACACGCCGTGGCCGGCGCCGGGCTCGCGATGGCGGCCGCTGCGTTCTTCGTGGCCTTTGAGTTCGGTCAGCGTGGTGAGCAGCGTCCAGCACAGGCCGTCGCGCAGACGGACATGGCCGCGGCCACGTCCGATTGCGGTCTCGAAGGTGAACCAGGCGCTGGTGACGCCGTCATCGTCGGTGGTGACGGGGCCGTCCGGTTGCCACGCGCCAGGTGACGCGACCGCGAGCGTCGCGTCGAGCATGGCCTCGAAGTCGCGGTGGCCCTCGCAGGTGAGGATGTTCCAGGTGAGTGCGAGCATGTCGCGCCAGAAGCCGGTTGCGAGGAACAGTGCCGCGGCCGCTTTGGTGTCGTGTCGGGTGAGCGCGTTGTCGAGCCGGGAGAAGAAGAGTGCCACGTCGGTCGTGCGGTCGGGAGCTAGAAGGGTGTCGGGCAT
This sequence comes from uncultured Acetobacteraceae bacterium, assembly GCA_964250835.1. Taxonomy (GTDB): domain Bacteria; phylum Pseudomonadota; class Alphaproteobacteria; order Acetobacterales; family Acetobacteraceae; genus CAXTPV01. Next base: position 2,605 of record CAXUIA010000214.1, read on the forward strand.
TGGCATTCTCCCGGTTCTTGACCCAAGCGGGCTTGCTGCAGGTGGACGAGTTTGGCGCGCGTTTGGTGAGGAAGGCCAGTGGTCGCGTGCGACTGCCGATGGGAGGCTGGTGGGGCCGTGCGCTCGCCTTCGGAAGTCCTTCGGTTCAAGAACGTTGCCGAGCGTCCGCCTGGTCCGGGGGAGGTGTCGCTGACAGTACAAGCTGTCGGTGCCGATCCCGGAGACGTTCTCTGCGACGGTGGGCGCTGCAGTCTGGATGCAGTATTGCACGGCCTACGGCGCACTCGTGCCGTTCGGCCGCGTGTCGTCTGGCGACTTCGTGATAATTACTGCCGCAAGCTCGTCCGTCGGACTTGCCGCACTCCAGATCGTCAAAGTATGGGGCGGCATCTCCATCGCCACCACGCGCATCGCCGTTAAGCGGGACACGCTGGGGCAAGCGACAGCGAACGGCGTTTCAATTTTCCTGTATGGTATGCTGTCCCGCAAGCCGACGCCGTTTCCGATGGCGGCCTTTGGACGCAGGATCGGCATGTTCGGCTACACGTTTGACGAACTTCGGGACACTGCCGACTGGGAGGTGATGGTTCGCTACATCTTTAATCATCTGGCTGATTGTTCATTCAAGCCGGAGATCGCACGCACTTTCCCGTTCGATCAAACCATCGACGCTTGCAAGTATCTGGAACGCAACGAGCAGATCGGTAAGGTGGTGATCAGCTTCTGACGACTTGTTTCGGGAGATGTCCCGGGTCGGAAGCCCGTGCAAACACCAGCCCGCGACATTCCGACCAGTCCGGTCAAGCGAGTGATGACGGGCTGAGGGCGCAGTCAGGAGCGCCGGAGGCGGGGTGTGCCGCCTCCGGCTTGATGTCCGGTCCCAGGCGGCTCGTGAGGAAATTGAGGAAGACGCGCACCTTGGGAGCGACAACCTTCTTGGGTGGATAGATAGCCCAGATTGACGCCTCCGGACCGGAGGTGGGCGAACAACGCCAATCCGGCAGAAGGGGTGCGAGGCGGCCATCACGCAGCGCCTCGGCGGCAAGCCAGGTGGGCAGGACGGCGGCGCCGAGTCCGGCGATTGCGGCGGCGTGACGCGCCTCGATGTCGGAGGTGGCGAGACGGCCTTGGATGGAGACGGAGCGAGTGTCCAGGGCATCGGCCCGGAATCGCCAGATCTCCTTGGGGACGGCGGTCAGGCAGTCGACCGCGGCGAGATCGTCGGGGGCCGCGAGCTTGGAGCGCGAAAGCCAGGCCGGTTGGGCGACGAGGATGTGACGGTGCGGCGCAAGTCGCCTGGCAATGAGCGTCGAGGAGGACAGGACACCGATCCGGATGGCGAGATCGCTGCCAGCCTCGATGAGGTCGACGGTTGCCTCGGAGAGCGTCAGTTCCAGGCGGATCTCGGGATGCAGCGCCAGGAAATGGGCAAGCTGCGGGACGACCTGGCGTCGGGCGAAGGCGGGCGGAAGGTTGAGGCGAAGCAGGCCCTGCGGACGCTGGTTGAAGGAGCGGGCCGACGCGCGAGCCTCGTCGAGGTCGGCGAGGATGCCGGCGGCGCGCGCGTAGAGCGACGATCCGATTTCGGTCGGATGGAGCTGGCGCGTCGAGCGGTTGAGGAGGGCGGCGCCGAGATCGGCCTCAAGAGCTGCGACATAGCGCGACACAGTGGACACCTTGATGCCGCGAGCGGCGGCGGCCCTGGAGAAACTGCCGCGCTCAACGGTGCTGACGAAGGCCTGCAGGGCGGCGAAATAGTCCATCGTGCCTCGATCGGGAAAGGTGATTTGCGGGCAAGGCGCTTCTTACGGCGGTCGGTCATCGGCATCTGAATTCGCGTTGGGCGCGAGGTGCGGGGTGGCTGGATTGTTGATCCTGATCGTTTGCCAGTTGGCGGGCGAGAGTTTGAAGCAGTGGCTTGGATTGCCGGTGCCCGGTCCGGTGATCGGGATGTTCATGCTGGCGGCGGGGCTGGTTGCGCGCGGCGGGCAGGATGCGGTGACCGAGGATGGTGCTGCGGACCTGCTGGTGCGGCATCTGGGGCTGCTGTTTGTCCCGGCTGGCGTCGGGATCATGTCGGAAATGGCGCTGTTGCGGGCGGCAT
>CAXUIA010000215.1:0-4133 GCA_964250835.1 uncultured Acetobacteraceae bacterium
GAGACCATCACCGGCGACATCGCCGACGAGCACGACGAGGTGCAGGGGCCGATGCTCACCGAGCGGCAGGACGGCACCCTGGACGTGGACGCGCGGCTCAAGGTCGAGGCGTTCGAGACCCGGCTGGGGCCGATCCTGACGGCCGACGAGCGGGGCGCGGACATCGCCACCGTGGGCGGGCTGGTGTTCACGCTGGCCGGGCGGGTGCCGACACGCGGCGAGGTGATCGGGCATCCGTCGGGGATCGAGTTCCGGATCATGGATTCCGACCCGCGGCATATCCGGCGGTTGCGGGCCAGTCTGCCTCAGGTGGAGGCCGCTTAGCCGAGCACCCCCGAGGCGTTTGACTCTGGGTCTGCGGACACATATTTTGATACTATACTGTAACATTTGTGCCCGTAGTGCGCTGCGCTGTTCGCGCGGCGTGCGCGCGCGCGTACCGCATCAGCGACGGAGCTTTGTTCCATGGACCGCATGATCGTCTATCCGGGCGCCATCCCGCTCGACACCGATTTGCTCAACGTGCAGCGGGGCACGCTCAAGGCGCTCGGTTTCCTGGCCCAGATGTGCCTGGGCGGCGGTCCGCTGGTCGATGGCCTGCGGTGCCAGCCGACGGTGCCCTCATCGATGCAGGTGACGGTTGGGCCGGGAAGCGTCCTGGTCAGTTCGCAGGTCGATGCGTCGAGCTTCGGAACATTGCCGACCGACACCTCCAACCTGGTGAAGATGGGGATCAACACCGGCAGTTCGCTGTTCACGCTGACGGCGCCGTCGTTGTCCGGCCAGTCGATCAACTACCTGATCGAGGCGAGCTTTCTCGAGCAGGATGCGGTGCCGGTGGTGCTGCCCTACTACAACGCCGCCAATCCGGCGCAGGGGCTGGCGGGTCAGGGCAACAACGGTGCTGCCCAGAACACGCGGCGCCTCCAGTCGGTCGCGCTGCAGCTCAAAGGCGGTGCTGCCGCCAACACCGGCACGCAGAGCACGCCGCCCGCCGATCCCGGTTGGGTGCCGATTGCGGTGATCACCGTCAATGCCGGGCAGACGACCGTGGAAGCGGTCAATATCACGGTGCCGTCCGCAGCCCCGTTTCTGGCCTACAAGCTGCCGCAGATGACGTTCACGGCGGGTCTTGGGCGGTCGGGCTGGCAGACGCTGCCGAGCGGCCTGATCATGCAGTGGGGAACGGCGCTGACGGTGACCGGCTACCTCGACCAGATCACCTTTCCGCTGACGTTTCCCAACGGCGCCTTCTGCGTGACGGCCTGCGAGGGTGCTGCCGCAGGTTGGACCACAGCGTCCTCGCCCGTGCCGGTGCCGACGATCTATGGCGTGAACAATCTCTCCGCCTCGGGTTTTCAGATTTCGTGCCTCAGTCCGGTGATCAACGGGGCGAACAGCTCGGTTTCCTACACCAAGCGGTCGGGGTTCAACTGGATGGCTTACGGCACCTGACGTATGTCTGGAGCCTCGCGCGGCGGAGGAACGGATACTGGCCAGTCTGTCGGACCTGATGGCGGACGTTGCCGAACGCGACGGCCGTTGGTTGGTCGATCTGCCGCTCGACTGGATGCAGGGCCGGACGGCGTATGGCGGGGCCGGCGCCGCGTTGACGGTCGAGGCGGCACGCCGGTCCCTGCCGGGCCTGCCGCCGTTGCGGGCGGCACAGTTCGCCTTCGTCGGCCCGTCATCGGGGCGGTTGACGCTGATCCCGACGGTGCTGCGCCGCGGACGGTCGGTGGCGTTCGTCTCGGTGGACCTGCTGAGCGAGACTGGCGAGGTCGCGACGCGGGCGCTGCTGTGCTTCGGCGCGGCACGATCGTCGTCGCTCGCGGACAGCCAGCCGACGATGCCGGTGGTGCCTGGACCCGCGGCGTGTGCGGCGTTGCCGCTCGTCAGTGCACCGGCCTATCTGTCGCAGTTCGAGATCAGGCCGGTCGGTGACGGACGCGTGGCGGGCGGCGGCAACAAAGGCGAGCTTGCGGGGTGGTACCGGCATCGCGAGGCGGCTCAGCTCGACGAGACGGTGGCGCTGGTGGCACTCGGCGACGCGTCGCCGCCGGCGCCGTTGGCGATGATGGACCGCTTGGTTCCGGTGAGCACGATGACCTGGTCGGTCGAAGTCGGGATCGATCCGGGTCGCGGTGGGGCGGATGGCTGGCGGTATGTCGAATTGCGGGGCGACATGGTGGCTCAGGGGTATGGAGCGGAGCGGATCAATGTCTGGAGCGAGGACGGGACGCTGCTGCTGACGGGGCGTCAGAGTGTGGCGGTCTTTGGGTAGCTGGTTAAGTGACGTGGATCAGGGGCTCTGCCCCTGGACCCCGCTGGGGGCAGCGCCCCCAGACCCGCATGACATCAGCCCAGCGAGGACGTGTCGTGCGGCTGGCGGAGGTTGCGGAAGAACGCCGCCACCTCGCCGGCCAAGGCTTGCGGCTGTTCCAGCGCGGCGAAATGACCGCCGCGCGGCATAGCGGTCCACCGTCTGATGTCGGTGAACACGCGAGCGGCCACGGAGCGCGGGGGCTTGAGGATTTCGCGGGGAAACTCGGCGTAGCCGGTCGGCACGTCGATCGTGGCTCCCGGCGGCAGGAGCGAACCGTGCAGCCGCGCGTAGTAGGGCCAGAACGAGGAGCCGATCGCGCCGGTCAGCCAGTAGAACGTGATGTTGCCCAGCATCCGGTCACGGTCGATGGCGCTCTGCACGTCGCCGTCGCAGTCGGACCAGGTGCGGAACTTCTCGACGATCCAGGCTGCAAGGCCGGCGGGCGAGTCGGTGAGTGCGAACGCCAGCGTCTGCGGCTTGGTGCCCTGGATCGCGGTGTAGCCGGCCTCCTCGCGCGACCAGAACTCGAGGGTTTGGAGGTAGCTGTTCTCCTCCTCGGTGTTGTCGGGTGACGGGGTCACGGCCCGGCTCGCCGCCATCAGGTAGTTGAGATGGATGCCGATCAGCTTGTCAGGGTGGACGGCGCCGAGCCGGCTGGCGATTCCCGCGCCCCAGTCGCCGCCTTGGGCGCCGAAGCGGGCGTAGCCGAGGACGTCGGTCATCAGGCGCGCGAGGCAGTCGGCCATCTCAGGGACGCCGAAGCGGGGCTGGCCTGGCCTGAACGACAGGCCGTAGCCGGGCAGCGACGGGGCCACGACGGTGAACGCGTCGTCCGGATCGCCGCCGAACCGCGCCGGATCGGTCAGACGCGGGATGATGTCGAGGAACTCGAACACCGATCCGGGCCAGCCATGCATCAGCAGCAGCGGCGTCGGCGCGGGGCCCGTTCCGGGCACGTGCAGGTAGTGGACGTCGATTCCGTCCAGCGTCGCGTGGAACTGCGGAAATGCGTCGAAGGCGGCTTCCTGAGCGCGCCAGTCGAAGCCGCTGCGCCAGTAGGCGACGAGGGCGCGGAGATAATCGGCGCTGGTGCCGTAAGCCCAATCGTCGCCGGGCGCCTGGTCGGGGAAACGGGTCCGATTCAGACGCTCGCGTAGATCGGTCAGGTCAGACTCCGGGATCTTGAGCGTGAACGGCGTCGGCGCGGGCATGGCTACTCCGTTGACGTGATCGGTCGTCTGGTCTGGCCGATCAGGTTGGCTGTCGGGTCTGCTGGGTGTGGGAGCCGCAGGCGAACGGCTTTGCATTAGTATTTCGAGCGGTTCCTTGAGTGTCAGGTCTTTTACTCGGCTGTTCTAGAAGTGGATGGGCCGGCATGGACCAGTTCCCGGCAGGAAGGCGCCTGTCAGCTCTGCGCCTAATTGCGGTCACTGAAGCAGAGCCAGTCTCGTGACAAAAGCGGACATAGTATTTACAGCGGGCAGAACGTTGCGAAGAACCTGAAAAACGGCAGCAAGCGGCGGATTGGCAACAACGAAGTCTTATCAATTTCAAGCTAGGCGCGTGCCAAGCTCATCCCTATCGCCAGGCGGATCAAATCCGCCATGCGGGTGGCGCCGAGTTTGCCGCGCATTAGGCTCGCGGTGTTGGCGATCGTTTTGTAGCTGACGTCAAGCATTGCGGCGATTTCGGTCAGGCTTTGGCCGGCGCCAAGCAGCCGCAATACTCCAGTTCGCGTTCGGTGAGGCGGTCCAGCTTGCCGCCCGCGGCGGGGGGGGGGGGGGGGGGGGGCGGGGGGGCGCCCGCC
>CAXUIA010000215.1:4143-4707 GCA_964250835.1 uncultured Acetobacteraceae bacterium
CCCCGCCCCGCCCCCCCCCCACGTCCGGCTCGATGAACCAACGCCCGTCGGCGGCGGCGCGCAATGCGTCAAGCAACATTTTTGGCGACGCGTTTTTCGTAACGTAGTCTAACGCGCCGGCTTCCAGCGCGCGCTGCGCGTAAAGCGGCTCCGTGTAGGCGCTCAGCATCACCACCCCCACGCCCAACGCACAAAGCGGTGCTATGATCGAAAGGCCCGAAAGCTGTGGCAGGCCGAAATCCAGCACGGCCAGATGCGGCTGGAACGAAGCGGCCTCGCGCAGGGCGTCGTCGGCGCTGGCCGCCTCGCGGATTCGGGCTCAGCCCTGCCATCAGCACCTGGCGCAGGCCGGCGCGCAGCATGGCATGGTCGCCCACGATTAGGACTGTCATGTCGCCGCCTGCGCGTCGGCGGGGGCGCGGCCGACCAGCCGCCAGCCGGCACCGCGATGGATTTCCAGCGCGCCGCCAATAGCGTGCAGGTGCTCCTCCAGGCCGACCAAGCCTAGGCCGGAGCTGTTTTGTTTCTGCGACGTGCCATTATCCTGCACCATGACGGTGGTAC
>CAXUIA010000216.1:0-4686 GCA_964250835.1 uncultured Acetobacteraceae bacterium
CACCCGGACTATGCTATGGCCGGCTCGACATAGACGCAGACGAAGCCGCCAACACGCGGTTCCACCGAGCACGCGTTTGGTCGAGCCCCTCCCGACGCTGCCTCAATCTCGCGACCGCCATCGCCGCCCATCACCGGCGTCGCCCAACAATCGACCATCGCCTGCTTGAGCTGGACTTCGGCGCCTGGGAGGGCCTGCCTTGGTCGGACCTACAGCGGCACCTGATCGAGGCGTGGGCTCACGCTCCGCTCGGCCGCGGCGCTCCGCGCGGCGAAACCGGTGCCGGCCTCATCCGCCTGCTTCAGGCAACGCCGGGACGGCACATCATCGTCTCGCACGGCGGCCCGCTCGTCATCCTTGGAGCACTTCTCGCCGGCCGCCCACCCGATCTCCTGGCGCCCCGCCCAAAATTCTACGCGGGTTTGGGGGCGCTGCCCCCAGCGGGTCCAGGGCAGCGCCCTCGCCCTACCTCACCATCGGCAGCAACACCGCGCTCGCCGCGTCCGCCGAGTGCATCACCGTCACCGTTGCTTTCCGATAATCGGGAGGCTTGGCAAAAAACACGTTGTCGACAAAGGTCTGCGGGTTTCGGTCATACAGCGGAAACAGCGTCGACTGGATCTGCACCATGATCCGATGTCCCGGCAGCACGTCGTAATTTACGTTCGGCAATGTGAACCGGTAGTGCTCGGGCGTATTGGCCGGGATCGGCGAGGGCGTGGTGAAGCTTGTCCGATAGCGTCCGCGAAAGATGTCGGTCCCGATCGGCAGCTCGTAGCCACCGAGTTCCGGCTGGCTCGGCACCTCGGGCGGATAGACGTCGATCAGCTTGACCGCGAAATCCCCGTCCGTTCCGGTCGTCGCGGCCACCAGATCGACCACCGGCGCGCCCTGCAGCTTGACGGTCTTGGTCAACGGATCCGTCTTGTAGCTCAGCACGTCGGGCCGTCCGTCGACAAAGCGCTGGTCATGCACCAGCCAGGTTCGCCATGCGTTCCGGTCCGAGAATTGCACCGGCCGGGGCTCGAACGGCACCGGCTTCGATGGATCGGACACATATTCGTCGGATCCGCCTTCGGCCGGCGGCTTGTCGAACGACATGCCGAAGCCGGATTGCAGATAGAGTGGCGTCATCGCCTGCGCGCAGCCATCATCGCACGCCACGGGCCAGTCGCTAAAACGCTGCCACTGATTTTCGGCCGGGTTGTAGAACGTCACCCGCGACAGCTTCGCCGGCGGGCCATCCTTTAGATACTGGTCGAAGAACGGCAGCACCATGTCGCGCCGGAACTGGCGCGCCGTGTCCCCGTCCCACATGAACGGTCCGAGCGACGCGCCCGACCGATTGACCTGGCTGTGAAACCACGGCCCGATCACCAGCCAGTTGTTGTCCTCGTGGCCGGCCTTCTTCAGCGCCAGCCAGGAGTGATTGGCGCCCCACATGTCTTCCTGGTCCCACATGCCCTGCTCCCACATCGTGGGCACGTTTGAGGGATGCGAGGCGACCAGATGGTCAAGCGCCTGCGCCTGCCAGAACGCGTCGTAGGACGGATGGCTGGCCATCTTGCTCCACCAGCCAAGCTGGTCGAGCCCGTTCGCCTTCGCGTAGCTCCCGGGCGAGCCGGCCGACAGCACGGTCTCGTAATCATCGTAGGCGGCGCGCGGCACCTCGATACCCTCGCCCTTCTGCTCGGTTTGCGCGGCGATGTAGTCGAAATTAGGCCAGCGGAACGCGCCGTAGTGAAACCAGTCGTCTCCCATCCACCCGTCCACCATCGGGCTTTCCGGCACCGCCGCCTTGAGCGCCGGGTTTGGGTCAAGCAGCGCCTGCACGACCGTCCAGCCTTCGTAGGAGCTGCCGATCATTCCCACGCGACCGTTTGATTGCGAAATGTTCTTGACCAACCAGTCTATCGTGTCCGACGCGTCCGTCGTGTCGTCGGTCGCGGTGTGGTTGAACGGCCCGCGCACCTGGCGCGTCATCTCGTACACCCCGTCCGATCCATACTTGCCGCGCACGTCCTGGTAGACGCGGATGTAGCCGGCGCGCACGAAATCCTCGTCCGCCAGCGGCAGCAGCGCCAGCATCGACGCACCGGGGTTTCGCTCCGCCCGATGCTTCGCGTCATAGGGCGTGCGCGTCAGGATGATCGGCGCCCCATGCGCGTCCTTTGGAATGACGATGACCGTGTACAGCTTCACCCCGTCTCGCATCGGGATCATCTCCACCCGCTTGACGTAGTCATTGTGATCGTCCGGCTTGACGAAGTGGGACGGAATGTCTCCCGCCGTCTGAGCAAGAGCGACCGGGGTCGCAAGGACCACCGCAGCAAGCAGGAGGGTTCTGGACAGACTCATCGAGGGCTCCAACGTCACGTCCCCGCGGCATTACGACACGTATGTCCGCTCGAACAGACCCGCGGGAGAAACGCCATGGCCTCACGACGCACCCTCTGGCGCCTCCTGGCGGCAGCCGCATTGCTGCCGCTTCGCCGCGCACGAGCCGAGCCGCCGCTCGATGCCAGCAGCCCCACGGGCGGTCCCGGCATGCAGATGCTAACCATCTTTCTCCGTCACGAGGAGACGCTGACGCAGGGCGATATTGAGAACCGCCTCCGGCACACCGGCTGGTATCAAAACTTCCCTCCGCCCGACGTCGAGATCATCTCCTGGTACGTCCTGATGGGATTGGGCCAGGTCGTGACGCTGCGCTTCGCAGCCGAACGGCTGCGCGACATCAACGTCCTCGTCGAACGTGAGGCCTGGGGCGTCTTTAGTACCGAGTTCTATCCCACCTACGATTACCGCGCGATCTTCGCCGACCTCCAAGCCCTGACCCGCTAACGGGCCGCATGACTTGAAGGCGATCCAAGGGCGCGGCCCTTGGTGGGGCAAGGGGCAAAGCCCCTGGCCTTCAAGCGGCCGATGGTTGAGAGTAACGCTTGGAGCGAGGCGTCGAAGAGGAACCGATGACAAAGACACCGACTAAGACATCCACGGCCAAGACCAGCGCCAAAGGGGAAGCAGGTGAGGCGCCGCCCAAGGGCACACCGGTCAAAAAGCCGAAAGACGGTGCGAAGCCGAACGCGCTTCAGCAGCCGCTGCAGCCGTCACCGGAGCTCGGCGAGATCGTCGGCAACGACACGCTCGCCCGCGGCGAGGTGGTCAGCAAGGTTTGGGAATACATCAAGGCGCACAAGCTCCAGAACCCGGATGATGGTCGCGAGATTTTGGCCGACGACAAACTCAAGAAGGTGTTCGGCAAGGACCGGGTCACCATGTTCGAGATGAACAAGCTGCTCGCCCAGCATCTGAAGTAGTGCTGGAGGAGGGACGCTGAGTTAAGGCCGAGCGGCCGAAGCGTCCCTGCCCCGCGAAACCACCAACGACACCGCCCAAGTGATCAGCAATATCGCGATCACCGCTGTGCCGATCTGTCCGAAATGGTTGGCGGCGCTTCCGGCCACTCGCCAGATCCACCCGTGCAGATTGCATTTGTCGCCCAGAAGGCCCGCGGTCTCGATCCCGCCTATCAACAACGCCACCGCAACCGACACGGCCGTGACCACAAGATTGTAGGCAAGCTTGCGCGTCGGCTGCACGTATGCCCAACGGTAGGCGCCAAGCATCAGCACGCCATCGGCCGTGTCCACCAGTGACATGCCCGCCGCAAATAAAGCGGGAAACACCAGCACCGACCCGAGCGGCAGCCCATGCGAGGCCTCTGCCGCCGACATCCCGAGCAGGCCCACTTCGCTCGCGGTATCAAACCCCAGGCCGAACAGAAACCCCACCACCAGCATGTGCCAACTCGCGGAGATAAGCCGGAACAGTGGCCGCAACAGGCGAGTGAACGCCCCGCGCTGCGCCAGCAGTGCCTCAATCGCACCGTCATCATGCGCCTCCCCGGCCCGGACCCGCCGCCAGGCGGACCAGAGGTCGCGCAGAATGGCGAGGTTCATCAGTGCGATCCCAAATAGAAAGATCGCCGACATCAGTGTTCCGAGCACGTCGCCGACCCGCGCCAGCCCATCGAAGTGCCCCGCCAGCAACCCCGCCGTCATAATAATCGCCACCGTGGCCAGCAGCACCACGCTCGAATGGCCCAGCGCGAAGAAAAACCCCACCGTGACCGGCTGCTTGCCGTCCGCCATCAGCTTGCGCGTCACGTTGTCGATCGCCGCGATGTGGTCCGCGTCCACAGCGTGGCGCAGACCGAAGCCGTAGGCCAGCGCCGCCGTCCCGAGCAGCAGCGGCCGACCATGCAGCGCGCCGGCCGCCCACAGCCAGGCGCCGACGTTGCACAGGACCAGCAGCGCGAACACGCCGGCGATCCGGCTACGCAATGAAATCCTCATCAGCCATCCCCGGCAGCCCAGCCCCACCGTAAGCCTAGCCGCAACACGAGGTTTCCGCAGATCACCGCGTCTCGCCGCCAGGGTGGCCCCCAGCCGATCACTCGACTATGAAGGGCCGCCCGACATGCGCCGGAGCGCCCATTGCCAGACCAGACGATGCGCAATCCGCGACTTCGCAGGACCGCGACCCAGATCGGGCTCGTCGTTGCCGTCGCGTTGGTCATCGTCAAGCTGGCGGCTTGGCTGGTGACAGGCTCGGTCGCCCTGCTCACGTCGGCCATCGACGCGCTCGTCGAGTGAGCGAAAGCCGACCAGAGCCGCCTCGGCC
>CAXUIA010000217.1:0-688 GCA_964250835.1 uncultured Acetobacteraceae bacterium
CCGTGGACGATCGGCGTCGTGTGGCGGCCGTGCTGGTGCCGCCGTTGCGCGAGGATCTGTCGCGCCTGCGCTCCGCACTCGATGCGCACGCCGTGACGGTGGCGACACTGCCCGCGGCGCTGCGCCGGGACTGGCTGGCGCCCGATGGACGAGCGCGCATCAATGTGTTGCCGAGCGGCGACGCGCGAGACGACCGGACGCTGCTGGCGTTCGGCAGGGCCGTGCTGGCGGCAGCACCCAACGCGACCGGCGGTCCGGTGACGCTGATCGGTTCGCGCCGGACGGTACTCGGTGCGTTCGAGCAGGCCGGGGTGTATGCGGTGGTTGCGATCACCGCTGTGCTGCTGGCGGCGCTGCGTCGCGGCCGGGACGTGCTGATGACGCTGCTGCCGCTCTTGGTCGCGGGACTGTTGACGCTCGAGATCTGCGTGCTGATTGGCCAGCAACTCAATTTCGCCAATGTTGTCGCCTTGCCGCTACTTCTGGGTGTTGGAGTGGCGTTCAAGATTTACTATGTGATGGCCTGGCGTCGCGGAGCGGTCGACCTGCTGCAGTCAACGCTCACGCGTGCGGTTCTTTTCAGCGCGCTCACGACGGGAACGGCTTTTGGCAGTCTGTGGCTGTCGCCGGAGCCGGGCTTGGCGAGTATGGGAAAACTAATGGCGATCGCTCTGCTTTGCACCTTGTC
>CAXUIA010000217.1:698-4664 GCA_964250835.1 uncultured Acetobacteraceae bacterium
GCCGCCGTTCTATTTCAGCCGGCGTTGATGGGGCCGCCGCGCGAGGCGGCATCTGAATGAATGTTGTATGCGGCGAGCAGTTACCGCCCTTGTGCCGGAGCGCGTGCTGCGCAAGTTTGGTTTTGGACGATCCGGCGATTCGCATTACATGATATCGACCTGCGGAACAGTTCATGGCATAGAAGTTCTGGCCTCGCCATGACATCTCACGCGAATGCGATGTGTTGACGCTGGCTTCATTGCTTCGGCTTCGCGTGTAGCGATCGTCTCGTGAGCCGGCCTCGTTGGTTACTTATTGGCGCCGGTCGAGGCGGCGCGTGACGGATCGCGATCTCAGGGGACGAATTTGGACAGTTTCGACGGCAATTCAGGTTCGCGCGGCCAGGCCGCACGTCTGTCAGAACGTGACTTGAACAGGGCCGAGGGCCCGGACGCGGACGGGGACGCGGAAGCGCGTATGCGTCAGGCGCTCGGGTTGTTCGGCCAGACCAGAGCCGGTTCGGGGGCGAGCGAGACGCCCATGACGCGTGGCTCGGGCAGCCATATGCAGGTCGGGGCACGCCGCCATCGTTTCGTGCAGGACGGCGAGGTGCCGGTCAGCGTGGTGCGCGGCCGTCGCGACCAGCCGGTGCAGAGTGCGGCCTCTGCGCCGCGCTCGTCCGAGGAGCGTGACCGTCTGCTCGATGAACATGCGGCAGAGCGGACGGCGCGCGAGCAGGCCGAACGCCGCCTGACAGATGCGCACGGGTTGATCCGCACTCTACAGACGCGGCTTGGTCATGCCGAGCTTGAGCGGGACGAGGCCGTGGCTGAGATGACATCGTTGCGCGAGCAGCTTCAGGCGGAGCGTGTGGCCGCCCAGGAGCATGTTGCGGAACAACGAGCCGCTGAACAACGCTTGGTTGAGGCTCGTTTGGTAGAAGAGCGTGCGACTGAGGAGCGGACGCGCGAGCCGCGACGGGAGCAATCCAAGTCAGGCACGGCGGCGGCCGTTGAGCCTGAACCGGTGAAATGGTGGCTTTGATTGACGGCGTGTCAGGAAGTCTGGACTTTCGCCATATTAGATCTATTCTACTATTCAGCATTAAAAAGTAACGAGTCGATATGCCCAACGAGGTTTCGCCCGATCCTATCCTGAGCCTGACCGCTCAAATTGTCGCCGCTCATGTCGGGCATAATGCCGTTCCCGCCAACGGGATGCCTGCGTTGATCCAACAGGTCTACGCCACACTGCGAGGATTGGGCAGCGAGCCGGCTGCCGTCGAGCAGCGCGAACCGGCCGTTCCAATCAAGCGCTCGGTGTTTCCGGACTACATCATCTGTCTAGAAGACGGCAAGAAGCTGAAGATGCTTAAGCGGCATCTCCAAACGGCTTACAACATGTCGGTCGACCAGTATCGCGAGAAGTGGGGACTTCCGCCGAGCTATCCGATGGTGGCGCCGAACTATGCCGAACATCGTTCGTCGTTGGCCAAGAAGATCGGCTTGGGTCGCAAGCCGGTCGCCCCTCCGCCCGCACCGGTCCCGGAGCCGAAGCGTCGCGGCCGCAGGCCGGCGTCCGAGAACGCTGGCTGATACGAGGGTGGGAGACGTCAGACCACACTGGAGGCGCCGCCCCAGTGTGGTCCACGGGCGGAGCTCCGCGTTTGTTTCTACTTTCCCGCAGTGCGCGTGATGAAGTCTGCGACATTGTCGTGGAGCGCCTTCAAGGCGTCGTCGTGGATATACACCATGTGACCTGACTGGTAGCGACGGTATTCGATATTCGCCTGCAGCCGACGCGGCATCGGAAGGTGACGCATCTCGTACTCGCCGACGAAGTATGGTGTGGCGAGATCGAAGTATCCCTGGTTGAGTTGAACATGAAGGTCCGGGTTGTAGATCATCGCGGCGGCGAGATCCGGCATGACGTTGACTGCTTGCGAAAGTTTGCTTCCGGCGCCGGGCGGCTCGTGAGTGTAGTTCCAGTCCTTAGGATCGATTTCAGATTTGTAGACCTGGGTCCCTCCGTACTTGAGCGACTTGCGTACGTAGTCATTGAAGGCCGAGACGTAGGCTGACGAGATTGCCGACGATTGCGGGTCGTAGTTGGCTTCCTTGGCGAGGGGATCCAGTGTGGGCCCTGAAAAGCGCGTGTCGAGCCGTCCAGTCGTGTCGTCCGCACTGTCGAGCAGATGTTGCTCAAACTCGCCGCTGTCGATCCGAAGATCGGCGCGTAGGATATAGTCGACTTGCAAGCCGGTGTAGTCGTGCAGCTTGGCCGCGATTGCGACGCGACGCGACGGGTCGAGCGTCGCTCCCGCGGCAAGCGCCAGCATGTAGTCGTTGGTGGAAAACTGTTCGACTTCGTGAAGAAACGATGGAAGTTCGGGATAATTGCCGTCGAGCCTGTGGTGATACCAGGCGGCGGCGGCGTAGCTTGGCAGTGCGAGCACATAGGGCAGGTCGTTGCCGGGATTGTTGGCGGGAATGTCTGGCGAGAGGTCGAAACTAAAGGCTTGCGACAGCAGGATGATGCCGTTCAGGTCGATGCTGTCCTCGCTCTCGAGGATGTTGGCGATGACCGCCGACCGCGTGGTTCCGTAGCTCTCACCGAACAGATATTTGGGCGAGTTCCACCGGCCGTAACGTGAGAGGAAGGCGATGATGAAGTCGGCGAAGGCGTGGCCATCCTCGTCGACGCCCCAGAACTCCTTGTCCGCATCCTTGCCGGCGAGCCGGCCGAAGCCGGTGCCGGGCGCATCGACGAAGACGAGGTCGCTCGCATCGAGCAGGCTTTCGTCGTTGTCGACCACTCTGTAGGGAGCTCCAGGGGTATGCTTTGCATCGCGGGTCAGCACGCGTTTGGGGCCGAATGATCCCATATGGAGCCAAACCGTCGACGAGCCCGGGCCGCCGTTGAAGAGAAAGGTGAGCGGGCGTTTCTGATCTGCATCTCTTTTGAAGTAGGCGACATAGAACATCGAAGCGGCCGCTGCCGATTTGCTGTCTTCGTCGCGGTCCTTATCTTTTGGCAGGTCGTCGGCAGGGAATGCCTTGATTGCGTCGTCCCAGTTCTTGGCATGAACGACCAGCGTGCCGGCGACCGCACGATAGGGAATGGCGAGGCCGCTCACGGTGACGCTGCCTTCAGTGGTCGCCGCAACACCGGGGGTTTGATCGGGTGCGGACGGTTGGGTCTGCGGTGCAGAGGCGAGCGCGCCCGACTTGACGCCCAGACCGGCGGCAATGGTGAGGCAGAGCAGGACGGAACTTCTCATCGAGAGGCCTTCATGGTTCGCGGCCGCTTATGGCGTGCGTCGCGGCGGAGACAAAATCGTCATCGTGGTCTGGCTTGCGTGCCGACCGGCACGGGTTTCTTCTCCACTCAGACGAGGAGGAGACCCAGGATGGGTGATCAGTTCGCGACCTACCCGAGCCTGCGCGGACGGCGCGTGCTCATCACCGGCGGCGCCTCAGGCATCGGCGCCAGCCTGGTGAGGCATTTCGCCGAGCAGGGCAGCCACGTGGGTTTTCTTGATCTCGACGCGCGCGCGGCCGCAACGCTGATGGGCGAATTGCCGGGTGAGGCGACCGTGAAGTTCCGGCAGGTCGATCTGCGCGACATCGCCGCACTGCGTCAGGCCATCGCAGCACTTCGCGCGGTGCTCGGAGGGTCGTTCACAGTGCTGGTCAACAATGCGGCGCGTGACGACAGGCACGCCATCGACGAGGTCACGCCCGAGTATTGGGATGACCGGATCGCGACCAATCTCCGCCATCAGTTTTTTTGCGCCCAAGCGGTCAAACCGGACATGGTCGAGGCCGGAAGCGGGTCGATCATCAACATGGCGTCCAACAGCTTCCTGCTGGCGAGCGGCGGGATGCCGGCCTACACGGCTGCCAAATCGGGGGTGATCGGGCTCACGCGCGGGCTCGCGCGCGACCTCGGACGACACGGCATACGCGCCAACATTGTCTATCCGG
>CAXUIA010000218.1:0-4655 GCA_964250835.1 uncultured Acetobacteraceae bacterium
CCCCGTGGTAGGCTCTCGACGATTACGCGTGCCCAGCGGTACTTGCCGTGGCTTCCCTACCGACTTCCCCGTGGTAGGCTCAGCCCCTCGGCGTCGCAGCCGACCATCACGCCGTGGCTTCCCTACCGACTTCCCCGTGGTAGGCTGCCTTGGTTCCAAGGTTCTGTAAAATCTCTGATTTCTGTGTTCTTGCCGGCGCAGAAATCAGAGCAAAACCATCTGGCTAGCGCCAAGCCTCTCGGATTTTGCCGCCTCACCGATCAAGACACGCATCCGACCGAACTGCCGATCCGTTACTTGGAGGGCCCGAACATTCCCAGACGAAGGCAGTTGAGAGACGACCCGCCTGACATGCTTCTCAGCCGCCTCTTCCGCCCTGCAAACACGAGCATAGACCGAGTATTGAAGCATCAGAAAGCCATCGTCTTTCAACAGGTTGCGAAACCGGGTCGCATCGCGGCGTTCCGATTTCGTTCCAACGGGAAGGTCGAAAAAGATCATGAGCCACACGAAACGCGCCTCTTCCGACCTCATGTAGTCAACGGGGTCAGTCTTGGCAGTTCAAGCAGCGAAACCAGCCCCGACGACATCGCCCTGACCAGGCTCGCGCCGACCCGCTCGCTCGCACTCAGGAGTGTCGTGACTTCATCGCCGATGAGAGCTTCTTCCAATGGGAGCGCCGCCAGCCGCTGTCGCTGCGGAACAGATAAACTCCCCGTGCGGGTGCATCCCTGATCGCTAAGCTGCCAGACGACTCGGTCGACAAACGGCCGAAAAGGCTCCACCATGTCGTCCGCGAGATTGAAGGCATTACTTTTGCTCGCGTGACCTATGCCGAACGCGGGCAACAAGCCCGCCGCCACCAATCCCCGAGCGACACCGGCGCGCATGACGGCATACCCATAATTCAGCATGGCGTTTCGCAGGTCGCTCTCCCCCTCGCGGGTGAACAGCGGGAACAAAGCGCGCCAGTATTCGCGTGCGGCACGCGCCTCCGTGTTCGTCGGGTCGCCGCTGCCTACCCGAGCAACCATGGCTTCAAGCGTCCCGCCGCTTCTCCCACAGGCCCGCAAGGCAGCAGCCTGATTAAGGATCTTGACGCGCACGACCGACTGCCACAGTCGCTTCCGGAACGGAACGGAAACTTTCGCCTGTAAGGCAGCCACCGCCGCTTGATGATGGTGACGATGGAAGGGGAGGGCGACGCCACTCGGGGTGTGCGCCGCGTCGCAGATCGTCACCGCGACACCCGCGGACATACAGGCCGAGAGAAGCGGTGTCGTCAGGGTCGCTTGTGACGTGTCAAGAACTATCCAGGCGACATCCTCAAGCGGAAGGCGAACAGTACCTTCTTGTTGCACTACAACAACTTGATTGTCCGAAAAGGACAAGCGCCCAGGTTGCGTTACGTGCAAGCCACGCCACGCCATGTGCGGACCTCCTGTTTGATCTCCGACAACCGGCCTAGACGATCTACGGAGAATTTCCGAAGGGACACTAGAGTTTTCGATGCGACACGATCGTGTGGTAACTGCGGACTTCGAATGTCTGCTACGTCAAACTTGGCATTGTCTCGATCAACACCCCTGAAATACCCTAAAGTGACCTTGCCATCCGGTTTTGTGAGTTCGATCAGACTGTTCTTGTAGAGTGAGAAGAGAAATTGAAAGCTGTCGATCCGGATCCAGTCGTCTTCTTCCTTGTGAGCGGCGATAGCTTGGTTCGGAGCCACCACCTGGAGAGCGTTGAAGATCTGATGCGGATAGATTGGAACCACATGAAACCGCAGATTTTTCGTCGATCGATCCTCTCGAAAGACATCAACGCGTGCCATGTTGCCGCGCCCGGCAGTCCCGCTGCGGACAATTACCGCTACCTTGTCGTTGGTTATCAGTCGAACTTTCCGGATAACGTCGCCTTTCGGTGACCTGGGAGGTCTGTCCTTAGGCTTTCCGCCTTCGATCCATTGCTCGAGAATGCTCATCGTCGGAGCATTGCGATCAACCCCATCCTTGATGCGCTTGACATCCTTGAGCGTTAAGTCCCACACGCTTTTTCGCTTGTAGACCACCTCCCGCCCTTCTCTTTCACCTACCGACTGAATAGTCGCCGCGTGTGCCTCCCCACGTGCTCGCCGCCGCTCCGGCCTCGCGACGAACACGTCATCCAGCGTCGCTAGGGCCTGTTCCCGGAAGCCCGGCCAAGGCTCCGGCATCGCATTGAACGGCCGGCGCTGCCCGGAGGCCTCGCTGTCCTGCACCTGTCGCGTCAGGCGCTGCAGCATCGCTTCGCTGCAGGCCGCAACGACAATCGCGTCGAGCGCGTGATGGCGATCATCCGGCAAACGCTTCCCGTCCGGACCTTTCTTGCGTCCCTCCAGCCCCCAAACCTGCCGCAGCTTAGACGTCAACGCGCCAGGACGAGCGAAGACGTGTCGTTTCTCGTCATCGACCGACGTTCCGCGCTCTCCCGCAGGATACCAACGTGCGAGCATGTCCAACAGGAGACGGCAGGCGTAACGGGTGTCGTTCAGATTGCGTGACCGGAAGCGTTCCTCGACCTCGGCGGCATTGCGTCGGAGATAATGCCTCGCCTTCTTGCTGCCACGCATCTCCTTGCAGGCCTCGATACGCCCGGCAAACAACGTCCATGCAGTGCCCTCGCCCAACCATTCGAAGGGCGTCCGGTTCCGTTTATCCTGATTGGCTTTCGCGCAGACCAGCGCCTTGTTGAGAAAGGAATCGTCGCCGAAGCGGCTCCAAGGCAGAATATGATCGACTTGATAGGTGTTGTCCGATGCGAGCACGCCCGCGATCGGAATACTTTCACCGCTGTAGGGACAGGCACGTCCCTGCTCCTTCCAGAGCTCAAAGCGCAAGAGGTCCTCGGCTCCGGGCTCCAACGCCGGGAACAACTCGCGAAGCTCGGCGCGCAACGCCTCCTTCGCACGAGTGCGCTTCTCCAGCCCGGCACTGATCTTGTCGCGCTCCTCTTGCCCCTTCCCGACATCCCTCGCGAGTTCGACGTGGATCCTGTCGGGCAACCCGGACGATCCGAACAGCTGTCGATGCTCGTGCACAACCGTCTTGACCTGCCGGAGCATCTGACCGAGCGCCTTGCGGGCGACCGGATTGCCAACGTCTTTAAGGTCCGTAACCGCACGCGCCGCGTGATTGTAGCCGGCCTCCGCGAACGCCTCATCCACCTCCAAGCCAAGTCTCAGACCAACGTTGACCGCACGAGCGGTCTTGGCCGAAATGTGTGCGGCGCCTTTGAACCGGGCGAAGGCACCCGAAGTCGCTGCCGCGACGAGCAAGTCCACGCACCAAGGTTCAATGCGAAGCTCCGACAGTCCCTCTCGAATCCTGCCGAGGTCCTCACGAAACGTCAGGATCTCAGCTGCCTGATCCAGCAACTCTGGATGAGACATCAGCGCTCGCCAGCCGCTTTCTCCCAGGGCGGTGCGGAGTGCGTGTGTTCCCTCAGCAGCACCTCCGCTCCGTGTCGCCACGTCGCGCTTCCTCTCGTCGGCTGGTTGCACACCGTCGAAGGTCACACCGACCGCCAAATCGAGCGTTTCTCGGAGTTGCTTGAACGTGAGTGCCGGCTTCTTGCCGAAACCCTCGCATGCGAGACGTATTTGCACGGCATCAAGTGCGACCCGTCCCGCCGCCGTGTGCAGATGCAGGTTTCTCAACCGTGCGAGCAAGCGGAACAACTCGAACGAGGGCGCTCGTTTAGCCGTTCGCCGTTCCGACGGCTCGTGCGTGCAGCGCCCAACCTTGTCGTCACTGTCCTGCAAGGGCCGTTGGTCAAACGCGAGCGGGACGTAAGCCTGTTCGAGAGCTTCCGTCGCCTCCCTGCTCCCGAGGCGTCGTTGGCTGCTGAAGATGCGTCGGACCTCGGACTCGAGGTCAGTGCGCAGCACCGTCCGTGCATAGTCGCCCCGGTTGCGCTTGCGGTCCCGCCAGTCAGGCTCCGCGACCGCCATCTGGGCAACCGTCCGCCCCGCCAGCCGATCGGTGGTCAGGGAAACCGCCTTCAGCATCACCGGCGTGTCGGAGGGCGTGTTCTTGCCGCGATCTCGCTTGGAGTTCGACCGGAAACCGCGATGCCGGGCGATATGGCCAAGCGCGACGGCAAGTTCTTGTCCCGTCAACAGCCGATCCAGGGCCTCCGCGCGAAGCATCCAGGGGTCACACCCGGGCCGATAACACAACGCGTCCCGGCCCGCCTCGGTAAGCAATCCATTCGCTGCAAGAAGTTCCCTCAGAGCAGTCATCCGCTGCCGACGCCGTCGCAGAACACGTCGCTGACCGCGATGTTGTCGGCGTATGGCGTTCAAAGGTGTATGATCTTCCCGATCTTCAGGAGGATCGAAGCACCAAACCCCGGCCGCGACGATCCGTCGTTCCTGATCGTCAAGTAGCGCCCAACCTACAGACGCAATTCCCCCGTCCACACCCAGCACATAGGCCATCGAGCCACACCTATTTCGACTTCCTGTCTGGAAGGGAAGATTGACGCGGCGTCAGGACCGTGGCAACCAGATAGGCGGGAAGTCGGAAGGGAAGCCACGGCAAGGTGGTTTCTTTAGAAATCACCGAAGGATTACCCCCGGCGGAGCTAGCTCCGCCGGGGGTAATCCTTCGGTG
>CAXUIA010000219.1:0-841 GCA_964250835.1 uncultured Acetobacteraceae bacterium
CCGCATAGCCGTGCCCTCGATGTCCAGCACGTCCCCCGCCCGAAGCCGCCGCGCATTCCGCGCCAGCGCGCGCCAGCCCCCGTCCGCCGTCGGCGCGTCCAACGTCAACCCCACGCGCGCGGCCCCACGCCGCGCTGAGAGCTGCGCCGGGATCACACGCGTGTCGTTGACCACCAGGAGATCGCCGGGCGCGAGCAACGACGGCAGATCGCGCACCGTCCGGTCAGTCCGCTCCGATCCCGCAACCAGCAACCGCGCCGAATCACGCGGCCGCGCGGGTTGCTGCGCCACCAGAGTCTTGGGGAGCGCGAAATCGAACTCCGACAGATCCACCACAACTCCTCTCGCCCGCGAAACCCCTCAACGTCCCGGCGCGAACATGCTCTAGTCCCCTTCAGGGAACGCAAAGAGGTCCGCCATGCAACAGGTCCAAGTCGCAGCACCCCTGCCGGCGCCCGACGCAACACTCCCCGCCATCCACGCCCTCGACATGTCGGACCTGCGCGCTGCACTGGCCGCCGGCTGGTCCGACTTCCGCGCCGCGCCCACGCAGCTCTTCTTCCTCTGCGTACTCTACCCCGTTGCCGCCCTCATCTTCGGCCGCCTCGCCGCCGGCGGCAGCTTCTTTCCGCTCCTCTATCCGGTCGCCTTCGGCTTCGCGCTCGTGGGCCCCATCGCCGCCGTCGGCCTCTACGAGATCAGCCGCCGGCGGGAACGCGGTCTCGAAGCCGGCTGGCGCCACGCATTCGACGTCCTGCGCGAACCAGGCATCACATCGGTCGCCATCCTTGGCCTCGGCCTCGTCGTCATCTTCCTGGTCTGGGTCGGCATCGCCCAGGCG
>CAXUIA010000219.1:851-4209 GCA_964250835.1 uncultured Acetobacteraceae bacterium
CCATCACCTCGATCTGCGTCACCGAATTCGGTTTCTGGAAAAACACCTGCGCCGCCTGCAGCGGAAGAAAAGTGTAGCTGCTGTCGTATTCGTTCATCCCGGCCTGAAAGATCGCCACCACGCGATAGGCGCGCACCCGCGGCACGGTGCCCTACGACGGCATGATGAGCTTCGCCCACCGCGTCTTTGCAACCCAAGCCGGCTGGGCGATGATCATCCTGGGCAACCTGGCCGGCCTCGGCTTTGCCGCCCTCGTCCTCGCCACCGCCGTGTTCTCGATCCCTATGGCGCTCGACCGCGCCGCTCTCCCCCAGGAGGCGATCCGCATCTCGCTCGCCTCCGTCGCGCGCAACCCGCGCACCATGGCCGCCTGGGGCGTGATCGTGGGCGTCCTGCTCCTGCTCGGGTCGCTCCCGGCCTTTATCGGGCTCGCGGTGGTCATGCCGGTCTTGAGCCACGCCACCTGGCACCTCTATCGCCGGGCGATCGGCTAAAGCTGTGCGGCTCTGGACGCCGTCACTCAGTCATGCGGGCCTGGGGCGGTTCGCCCCAGCTGGGTCCAGGAACAGAGCCCCTGGGCGTTGCTAAGTCCTTCCACCCTCCGGAGCAAACCATTGGACTTCGCCGCCGAGCCCGACCCCTACGACATCGCCATCATCGGCGGCGGCGTGAATGGCTGCGGCATCGCGCGCGACGCGGCCGGCCGCGGCTGGCGCGTCTTCCTTTGCGAGAAGCGCGACCTCGGCTCCGGCACATCGAGCGCGTCGACCAAGCTCATCCACGGCGGCCTGCGCTATCTCGAATACTACGAGTTCCGCCTCGTGCGCGAAGCTCTGAGGGAGCGCGAGATCCTGTGGGGCATCGCACCGCACATCGTCTGGCCGCTCCGCTTCGTGCTTCCTTGCCACAGGAAGCTCCGCCCGGCCTGGCTGCTCCGTCTCGGCCTGCTGCTGTACGACAACATCGGCGGCCGCAGGAAGCTCCCGCCGACCCGCACCGTCCGCCTCGACCGCGATCCGGTCGGCGCTCCGCTCAAGCCCATCTTCCGTCGCGGCTTCGAGTATTCCGATTGCTGGGTCGAAGACTCTCGTCTCGTTGTGCTCAACGCGATGTCGGCCGCCGGCCACGGCGCCACCATCGCGCCGCGCACCGCCTGCGTCTCCGCCGACCGCGTCGGCTCGCTCTGGGAGGTCACCACGCGCGACGAGGACGGCGGCCAAACCAGACGCGTGCGCGCCCGCACGCTCATCAACGCCGCCGGTCCTTGGGCGGGCGAGGTCAGCGACAACGTCATCCGCACCAACGCGCGTGCGCCCGTCCGCCTCGTCAAGGGCAGTCATCTGGTCGTGCCCCGGCTCTACGACCACAATGGGTGCTATATCTTCCAAAACGAAGACAAACGGATCTTCTTCGTCATTCCATACGAGACCGACTTCACCCTGATCGGAACCACCGATCTCGACTGGCACGGCGATCCGGCCGACGTCGCCGCATCTCCCGACGAAATCGATTATCTTTGCCGCGCCACCAGCGAATATCTGCGCGTCCCCGTCCGACCCGACCAGGTTGTCTGGACCTACTCGGGCGTCCGCCCGCTGCACGACGAGGGCGACGGCGCCGCACAGGCCGCCACCCGCGACTACGTGCTCACCTTCGACGCCCCCGGCGGCACCGCGCCCCTGATGTCGATCCTCGGCGGCAAGATCACCACCTTCCGCAAACTCGCCGAGACCGCGCTCAAGCAGCTGTCGCCCCACCTGCCCGCCCCAACCGGCCGGCCAGCCGGCTGGACCGGCCGCGCACCGCTCCCCGGCGGCGCCTTCCCGATGGGCGACTTCGACGGCGAGGTCGAGCGCGTCCGCCGCTGCCACCCGTTTCTGCCGCTCGCCCACGCGCGCCGCCTCGTCCGCGCCTACGGCACCCGCGTCCGCACCCTCGTGGGTGACGCCCGAACGCTCGAGGATCTCGGCCGCGACTACGGCGCCGGCCTGACCGAAGCCGAACTCCGCTACCTCATCCGTCATGAATGGGTGCGTCGCGCCGACGACGTCGTTTGGCGTCGCAGCAAGCTCGGCCTGCGTCTGAACAAGGCCGAAATCGCCGCGATCGACCACGCCATCAGCCGCATCCTGGCCCGCGAGCTCGCCGCGTGAGCAGGCCGGCCCACATCCTCGTCATCGACGGCGGCACCACCTCAACCCGGTCGATCGTCTTCGGAACCGACCTCACCCCGATCAGCAGCGCCCAGGAAGAGTTCCCCCAGCATTATCCCCAGCACGGCTGGGTCGAGCACGATCCCGAAGACCTATGGAACACCACGATCCGCACCGCCCGAGACGCACTCTCGAAGGCCAACCTCGCCGCCCGCGACATCGCCGCCATAGGCATCGCCAACCAGCGCGAGACCACCCTCATCTGGGATCGCGAGACCGGCCGCCCCATCCACAAAGCGATCGTCTGGCAGGACCGCCGCACCGCCGGAGCCTGCGCCGATCTCGAGCGCGATCATGCCGAGCTCGTCACCGCCCGCACCGGCCTGCGCCTCGACCCCTACTTTTCGGCCACCAAGATCAGCTGGCTGCTCGACCACGTCGACGGCGCCCGCGACGCCGCGGAAGCCGGCCGCCTCGCCTTCGGCACCGTCGACACTTTCCTGCTCTGGCGCCTCACCGGCGGCCGCGTCCACGCGATCGACGCCACCAACGCCTCCCGAACCCTGCTCTGCGACATCGCGACCTGCGCCTGGGACCAGCAGCTCCTCGAAATCTTCAACGTCCCCGCCGCCCTCCTGCCGGAAATCCGCGACAGCGCCGGCGAGTTCGGCGCCACCGGGCCATCCCTCTTCGACGGCCCCATCGCCATTCGCGGCGTCGCCGGCGACCAGCAGGCCGCTCTCATCGGCCAGGGCTGCGTCCGCCCCGGCGACGTCAAGGCAACCTACGGCACCGGCGCCTTTATCCTGCTCAACACCGGCGACAAACCCGTTCCCTCCCGCTCCGGCCTGCTGACCACCATCGCCTGGCAGCGCCGCGGCCAACGCCACTACGCGCTCGAGGGCGCCATCTTCTCCGCCGGCGCCAGCGTTCAATGGCTGCGCGACGGCCTCGGCATCGTCCAGACCGCCGCCGAAACCAACGACCTCGCCGCCGCCGCCGATCCCGACCAGCCGGTCTACCTCGTGCCCGCCTTCACCGGCCTCGGCGCACCCCACTGGACCAGCCACGCCCGCGCCATCCTGACCGGCCTGACCCGCGGCACCACGCGCCGCGAGATCGCACGCGCCACCCTCGAGACGATCGGCTACCAGACCCGCGACCTGCTCGGCGCCATGCTGTCGGACTACGGCGCGCCGGAAGCC
>CAXUIA010000219.1:4219-4646 GCA_964250835.1 uncultured Acetobacteraceae bacterium
CCCGTCGTCCGCGTCGACGGCGGCATGGCCGCCAACGACTGGGCCATGCAGTTCCTCGCCGACATGCTCGACGCCGAAGTCCAGCGCCCGGCCTTTCTCGAGACCACCGCGCTGGGCGCCGCCACCCTCGCCGCGCTCGACGCCGGCCTGATCCCCGAGCTGACTGGCCTAAGCCCGGTGGAACGCTCTTTCCACCCAGCAATGCCCGCCAACGAACGCGCCCAACGCTACGCCGGCTGGCAAAAGGCCATAAGACAAGGGCTCTGCCCTTGACCCGCTGGGGCTGGCAGCCCCAGACCCGCCCTACAAAGACAGTGCCCGGTGCCGCATCCAATGATCCGCCAGCACCAGCGCCATCATCGCCTCACCCACCGGCACCGCGCGGATGCCGACGCAGGGGTCGTGCCGGCCCCCCGTCGTGACCTCG
>CAXUIA010000220.1:0-4615 GCA_964250835.1 uncultured Acetobacteraceae bacterium
ATATGCGCCAACGGAGATCTCGAAATCGGCGACGCGTTTAAGGCCGGCAGTGAGCTCGGCGGCGTTGCGGTACCCGTCAGGGTGGGGCTCGAAGGCGCCGGTGCGGTTGGGCGGGTCGCCGCGAAGCGCCACGATGTGGCGAGCGCCGGCGTCCCAATACTGGCGGGCGACGTCGTCGACCTCGGCGCGGCTGGCGCCGACGCAGGGGAGGTGAACCGCGGGGCGCAGGTGGGTTTCGGCCAGGATGCGCTTGACGGTCGCGAATGTGCGGGCCTGAGTGGAGCCGCCAGCGCCGTAGGTGACGGAGACGAAGATCGGACGAAGAGTTTCGAGCCGCCGCACGGCGGCCCAGAGCTGGGTTTCGAGCGGCTCGGAGCGCGGCGGAAAAAATTCGAACGAAAGTTTGGGCCCAGGGCCGCCGTCGAGCTCCGGGAGCACGGGAACACGCGGGCCGGTGAGCCATCTCTGCAGGGTGGCGGGCTGCGCGGGCAGGCTATGGTCCAAGGCCGTCGTCTCCGGTGGAGGGTCCACACCTCAGGAGAGGTGTATCAAGCGAGCAACGTGCAAGCCATCATCGAAGCTTGGTCAAGCGTCGGTCCCGAGGCGAGACGTTGCATGGACGGCGTCCGGTGATAGAGGAGGGAAGTCTGCCGCCCAGTGCAGGGCTGCACTGTTGTGGGGTCACGATGCGAGCCGATCACCCATCCCGCGTGCGTCGAGGCCAGGTGGCGCTTGCCCTGGCGCTGCTGCTTTCGCTCACCGCGGCGGGATGCGCCAAGCCGCCGCCGGCCTCCGACCAGGAGGCGGTGGCAGACTACAAGGCCAACAATGACCCGCTCGAGCCGACCAATCGATTTTTCTACAACGTCGACATCAACTATCTCGATAAGTACACCATCAAGCCAGTGGCCGAAGCATACGTATACGTGGTGCCACGGCCGGTGCGAACGGGCGTGCACCATCTGCTCGGCAACATTGCCGAGCCGGTGACGTTCTTTAACGCGATCCTGGAGGCTAAGCCCCGTCACGCGGGGACGAGCCTAGTGCGGTTCGCGGTCAATTCCACGGTCGGAATCGGTGGCATTTTCGACGTGGCCAGCAGCCTGGGATATCCGGAACCTCAAGCAAGCGGCGCGCTGACGCTGGCCTATTGGGGGTTGCCGTCGGGGCCGTACCTGTTCCTTCCCGTGCTCGGTCCTAATTCCGTGCGCAGCGCGGGTGGGTTTGCGCTCGATGTGGCGGTCTCACCCTACACCTACGTACCCCGTGGCTACGGGCTGCTGACGTTTAACTATGCCGCCTATGGGCTTGGTGCGATCGATCTAAGGGCCTCCGTCCTGCATGATCTCGACGAATTGGAAAAGACGTCGCTTGATCCCTACGCGTCGATACGCAGCGCTTTCCAACAGCACGCGGCGAGCGACCTTCAGAAGCTGAGGGACGATAACGCGACGACGCCGCCTGACTGGTATGCGCGTTGATCGCCTTCCCGCGACGGAGTAAGTCGGGCGCATGCTAATGACCATTGCCCGCCGACACTGCTTCGCACTTGCTGCTGCTGTCATCTCCTGCATGCCGTTCGCGCAGTCGCACGCCCAAGACAGCGATGCACAATTTGTGCGCACCCTGGGAACCGACCTCGTCGACGTCGTCAATGCGCCCGGCTCAGCCCAGTCCAAACGGCCCGAGCTGCAGCCGATCCTCGACCACAACATTGCAGTCGATCAGATCGCGTTGTTCTGCCTCGGGCGTTACATTGCGCGCGCCACGCCGGCGCAGCGCGCGGAGTATGTCTCGCTGTTTCACAGCGTGCTGCTCAACAGCATCCTTGGGCATCTCGGAGGCTATCGCGGTGTCAGGTTCACGGTCGGCCAAGCAAGCAGCTTCCCGGACGGCGTGCACGTCGCGACGACCATCTACCGGCCCAACGAGGAGCCCGCAGCAGTCGATTGGGTGATCAACGACGTGGGCGGTGGGCCGAAGGTCATCGACGTGGTTGCCGAGGGCACGAGCCTGCGCACCACGCAGCGCGGCGATTACCTGGGCTATCTCGACCGGCACGGCGGCGATGTGGACACGTTGATTGCAGCACTGAAGCGGCAGATCGCACGGGCGAACGGCACTTAGCTGGAGCTCCGCATTTGTTCATGCTTGGGCGACGAGGATCATTCCGCGTAGACGTTCGACCGTGACGCGGTCGGGATTGGCTGTGCCGGGTACCGTCACCGAGGCGGCACCGGCGGCGATCCCCCAAGCAAAGGCGTCCTCGGGAGCGCGGCCCATGGCGAGCGCCATCACCATGCCGGCGAGGAAGCTGTCGCCAGCTCCGACGGTGCCGTTGACGATCACGTCGAGGGCCGGCAGTCGAAGCGACGTGTGCTCGGAGACGAGAAGGGCACCGTTTTCGCCGAGCGTGAGTGCTACGAGACGGGCGCGGCCGCTGCGCACGATTTCGGCCGCGGCCGCCTCCTGAGCGGCATGGTCTGGTAGACGTCGGCCGGCGACAGTTTCGAGCTCGGTCAGGCTTGATTTGACAAGGTCGACATGGCCACCGGCGAGTCCTGCGCGCAAGGGCGGGCCGGACGTGTCGAGAACGAAGCGGGCACCGCGCCGGTGCGCCATGTCAGCCATGCGGGCGTAAAAATCCTCAGGCACGCCAGGGGGCAGGCTGCCGCTTGCGATCAGCCAGCCGGCGTCGATCGTGCCGGCGAGATCGAGCATGGCGGTCCATTCGGCCGTGGACACCGTCGGGCCGGCGGCAATGAAGCGATACTCATTGCCGTTGGAGGCGTCGGTGACGGTGTGGCTGGTGCGGGTCCGTCCGGCCGTGTGCACCGTGCGATGATCGAGGCCCATTTCAGCGAGCAGCTCCTCGAGCATGCGACCCGTCGAGCCCCCCGAGAGGACGAGTGCCAGGGTGCGGCCGCCGAGCGCGTGAATGACGCTCGCGACATTAATGCCACCGCCTCCCGGGTCGTGGCGTTCGGCGAAGGTGCGGAGCTTATGGGTCGGCCGGACGCTTTGCGCCTGGGCGGCAATGTCGATGGTCGGGTTCATGGTGACGGTCGCGATGAGCGGCGGCCGGTCGGGTGAGGAGTGTGGGGGCAACATGAGATACATCATGGCGTCGGTGCGGGGCGGTGCGCCAGGGGCGAGATCAGGCACAAACCATGTTTGACCGGCTGGAGCAGACCGCGGCGCGCCTGTCAGGTCGGGCTTCGGCTTTCGGAACGGCGGCGGCACTGGTGCTGATGTGGGCGATCACGGGACCGGTGTTCGGGTTTTCGGATACCTGGCAGCTGGTGATCATGGGAGCCATAAACCAAGGGGCCCTGTGACAGAGTTTGTCATTCGGAACCACTCAGCAAACCCGCCTGCTGCTCACGAACGAGCTAGTTAATGATGCGCGCTTTTGGACTGGCCACGACGGCCGTCGAGCTTTTGTCGAGCACGTCACTTGCCTCGATTGGAGCCCAAGCGGCCGGCGCGCCGCAGCTCGAGGTTGCTGCCGTGGTCGAGCGCCGGCAACGGCGTGACGGACAACCACTACGACGTCGCCGAGAGAAATCTCGGAACAGCGACCGTGCCGCTGCTTGTCCGCGCTGGGTATTCGCCGCCAGACGGGGAGGTGCAATCGACGCCGACCGTCCAGGGTAAGAACGTCTATTTAATGATGCGGTCGTGACGATTTGGGATCTTAAACGCGCAGACCGGGACCGTCATCTGGCAGACGTCGCTGCCGAGCATTACTGGCAACTCGCAGTCCTATTCGCGCGTCAGCCCTGCGATCGCAGGATTGGCTATCATAATTGGAGACCAGGCGTCGGGAACGGTTTATGCGCTGTCGAAAAACGGTGGCAAGCTGGTCTGGCAGACGAGCGTGTTGAGTGATCCGGCGGCCTTCATCACCGGCTCGCCGGTTGTTGCAAGGAGACGCATTTATCTCGGCGTGTCCTCGTCGACGGCCAGGAACAGGCGACCAATGTCGTGGTCGCGAGCGAGACGCTCGACACGCCGGGGGCATACTTCTTCGCATTCTCCGGCCCGATCGACGGTGTCGGTCAGACGTTGCCGGCGCTGGCGATTGCCGAAGACATTAATTGACCGGCCTCACGATCACGGGTGAACTCGACGCCTTTCCATGCTTTGCCGACGGAACATTGGTGAGCACACCGGCGGGGTCGACACCAGCCGAGGCCTTGCAAGTGGGCAATGAGGTGGTGATCGCGTATGGGAGTACGGCGCGAGTGACTTGGCTGGGCCATCGTCATTAGGTGGGCGGGTGCGCTGGGCAGGTGCATACCGTCACGCGACCTAGTGGTCAGCGAGGACCATGGCCTATTTCTCGACGGTGTGCTGGTGCCGGCGGGATTGCTGGTCAATGGACAGGCGATCGTGCGTGAGATGCGGGATGCGGTGGTGTTCTCAGGCAATCGTCGGCAGTTCAGCAATTGCGCGATCGGCTACGACCTGACGGCGAGCCTCGCTGAGCCCTGCGCGGAGACGGTGTTTGCAGGCGCGCGCCTTGATGCAATCAGGGCACGGCTGCCCGTGTGCGCCTGAGGAAAACGCCCTTAGGATCGTCTCGCGCGACCAGCGCGAGCGATCCTGGAGG
>CAXUIA010000221.1:0-2996 GCA_964250835.1 uncultured Acetobacteraceae bacterium
CTCTTGGCGTCCCCTGGCATGGATCCGCTCGGCCAGTTCACTCTCGTCACCGGTTTGGGCCCGGTCGGCCGCCTGGTGAATTTCACCAACTCCAACGAGATGATGCTCGTCTCGGCCGCCCTCATCGTGTTCACCATCGCGACCGCGACCTCGTCGCGCGCCACCGTTCCCGGCCGGCTGCAAGGCATGGTCGAGATGTTCTACGAGTTCACCGAACGTCTCGTCACCGATACGATGGGCGAGGAGGGCCGCCGCTTCTTCCCATTCGTCTTTCTCATCTTCTCCTTTATTCTTGTCGGCAATCTGCTTGGCCTCTTCCCCTACTTCTTTCCGTTCACCTCGCACATCGCCGTCACCTTCGCCCTCGCCCTCTTTATCGTGGTTCTCTCAACCGTCCTCGGCTTCGTATTCCAGGGCTTGGGCTTTCTCAGGCTTTTCGCCCCCTCAGGCGTCCCCGTCTGGCTGCTGCCTCTCCTGGTCCCGATCGAGGTCATCACCTACCTGACGCGGCCGATCTCGCTCTCGGTGCGTCTCTTCGCCAACATCACCGCGGGCCACGTGATGTGGGAGGTCTTCGCCGGCTTCATGCTCCTGTTGAGCGCCAGCCTCGGCGCCATCGGCTTTGTCGCCGCCCTTGTCCCACTCGGCCTGAACTTTGCGCTCACCGCACTCGAGTTCCTGGTCGCTGTCCTGCAGGCCTACGTCTTTGCCGTCCTGACCTGCCTCTACCTCAACGACGCCGTGAACGCCCACCACTGAACTCGGCCCGTTGCCCCCGGCCTTAACCTTCTCCATAAGCTGACCCGAAACGGCACGAACAAACAGGAAGCGCACATATGGCTCTCGACACCGCAGTCCTCGCCCGCGACATCGGCGCGGGCCTCGCCACCATCGGCGTTGCCGGCTCGGGCGTCGGCATCGGCAACCTGTTCGGCTCCTTCGTCTCGGCCGTCGGCCGCAATCCTGCCGCCCGCGACCGTATGTTCCGCGAAGTGCTGCTCGGCTTCGCGCTCACGGAGGCCGTCGCCCTCTACGCGCTGGTCATCGCCCTCATCCTTCTCTTTTCGTAAAGCAGCCGCCATGCGCACGCTCCGTTCGGGAGCCGTCGCGGCCTCCTTGGCGGCGGCACCAATCGCAGCCCATGCCGCCAGCAAGCTGCCGCAGATGGATTTCAGCAATCCGCTGACCATCTCGCAGGTCATCTGGATGGCCATCATCATGGCCGTTCTCTACGTCATGCTGCGCAACTGGCTCCTGCCGCAAGTTGCCGACGTGCTTGTTGAACGGCGCACCGGCCTCCGCCGTGACCTCGATGCCGCCCAGGAGGCGCGTCAAAGCGCTGAGCAGGCCGTAGCCCAGCTCGACCGCGCCATCGCCGAAGCCCGCGCCGAAAGCGAACGCACCGTCAACGCCGCCATGACCGAAGCCCGCGCGCGCGCCGACGCCGATCGCGCCGCATCGACCGCCGCTCTCGAACTCGAGCTCGCCCGCGCCGAGCGTGAAATCGCCAGTGCCCGCGCCGACGCCATGGCAAGCCTCCGCCCGATCGCCGACGAGGTCGCCGCCGGTCTCCTCGAACGACTCACCGGCCGCCAGGCCGACCGCGCCGTGCTTGACCGCGCGCTTTCCGCCACGCAGGTCGCCTGACGGACGACACATGCAATACCCCGCATTCCACGCCCACTTCTGGTCGACCGGCACCTTCTGGGTCACCGTCGCCGTTGTCCTGTTTCTCGTCGTCTTCGGCCGCCGCCTGCTCGCCCTGATCTTCAACGCCGTCGACACACGCTCGAACACCATCCGACGCGATCTCGACGAAGCTCAACGCCTGCGGACCGAGGCCGAAGCCATGCTGCGCGACGCCCAGGCCCGTCAGATCGAAGCCCTGCGGGCCGCTCAGGACATGCTTGAGCACGCGCGCGCCCGCGCCGATCGTCTGACCGCCGATCTCGCCGCCACCGCCGCCGATCTCGACAGCCGGCGTCACGCCATGGTCGCCGATCGTATCCGCGCCGCCGAAGCCAACGCCATCAAGGAAGTCCGTGCCGCCGCCGCGACGCTCGCCGTCGAGGCCGTCTCTCGCGTCCTTCGCGAGACTTTTGACGCCGAACAGGACGCACCCACCATCGATCGCGCCATCGACAACCTGCCCAACGCGCTGGGCAGCCGCCGCGCCGCTTAGAGTGCCCCGCCTTTCCCTCATCGTTCCCGTCCTGAACGAGGCCGACAACGTCGACGGCGCCGTCGATGAGATCGCCGCCGCCTTTACCCCGCTCGCCAACGATTACGAGGTGATCTTCGTCGACGACGGCAGCACCGACGGCACCGCCGCCCGCGTCGTCGCGGCCCGTGCGCGCATGCCGCAGCTCCGTCTGATCCAGCACCCCGAACGCCTCGGCAAGGCCATCGCGCTTCGCAACGGCGTCACCGCCGCCCGCGCCGAATGGATCGCCACCATCGACGGCGACCGCCAGGACGATCCCACCCAGATCCCGCTGATGCTCGGAACCGCCGAGGCCGCCGGGCCTCCTTATCCAGTCGTCATCGGCGTACGCATCAATCGTCGCGACGAGAGCAACAAGCGCCTCGCCAGCCGCATCGCCAACGCGATCCGCCGCCGCATCCTCCAGGACGATTGTCCCGATACCACCAGCCCAACCAAAGTCTTCCGCCGCGAGGACTACCTTCGCCTGCCGCACTTCAACGGCCAGCATCGTTTTCTGCCGGCTCTCTTCCAATACGACGGCAAGCGCGTCATCCAGCGCCCGGTCGGCCATCGCCCACGCATCGCCGGCGCCTCCAAATACAACAATCTCAGCCGCGCCCTGGTCGGCATTTGGGACCTCGTCGGCGTCGCTTGGCTGCGTACCCGAAGCACCAAGCCGGGCCGGGTCACGGAGCTATGAGCCTGGGGGCGTCGTGCTTGGCACGCCCTAGGCTATCGTGCTTGGCACGCCCTAGGCTATCGTGCTTGGCACGCCCTAGGCTATCGTGCT
>CAXUIA010000221.1:3096-4595 GCA_964250835.1 uncultured Acetobacteraceae bacterium
TGGCACGCCCTAGGCTATCGTGCCTGGCACGCCGGAGGGCATGACGCCCCGAACGCCGCCCAAGGCCCAAGTGCGAAGCACGTCCGTCGACGTGAGGCTGGAACCCAGACGGCAAGCCTTCCTGGCATTGTTCGCGATACTGACGCTCATCACAGGCAGGATCGCGCTTCCTCCCTTTGACCGGGACGAAAGCCGCTACCTCCAAGCATCACGCCAGATGCTCCAAACCGGCAACCTGATCGACATCCGCTTTCAGGACCAGCCACGCTGGGTCCAGCCCGCCGGCATCTACTGGCTCGAAGCCGGCACCGTCCGCCTCGTCGACGCCCTCGCCCACTCAACGGTGCCCTCCAATCAAGCCTGGCCTTACCGCATCCCGTCGCTCGTCGCCGGCACCGCCAACGTGCTGCTGACAGCTTCCATCGGCGCCACCCTCTTCGGACCGGAAGCAGGCTTCCTCGCCGGCCTCCTGCTCGCAACCTCCGTCCTCTTCAACGCCGAAGGCCGCCTCGCCACCATCGACACCACCCTCCTGACGACTGTTCTCATCTCGCTCCGCGCCTTTCTCTCCAACCGCCCCGCCCTCTACTGGGCCGCCCTCGGCTGCAGCCTCATGCTGAAAGGCCCCGTCGGCCTCATCCCCGGCATCGGGACTCCCGTCGCTCTCGCACTTGCCGAGCGCAGCCTCGTGCCCTTCACACGCCTACGTCCCGCCTGGGGCATCCCGCTGATGCTCGCGATCCCGCTCCCCTGGCTTCTCGCGATGGAGCATGTCAGCCACGGCCGCTTCCTCGACGTCGCCGTCGGCCACAATCTCCTCGGCAAGGTTGGTGGCGGCCAGGAAGCCCACGGCGCTCCGCCTGGAACTTTCGCAGCCCTCTTCCTCGCCAGCTTCTGGCCAGGCTCTCTCTTCGCCGTCCTCGCCCTCCCATACGCGTGGCTTACCGCCGGACCCAAGCGACCCGTTTCCTGCTCTGCTGGATCCTTCCCACCTGGATCATCTTCGAGCTGATCGCGACCAAGCTTCCCCACTATGTCCTGCCCACTTACCCCGCGATCGCCTGCCTGACCGGTGCCGCCCTCGTCACCCCCATTCCAACCAGCAACCGGACGCTCAGAACCCTAGCCACCCTCTACGCAGTCCTTTGGCTGACCGCCGGGATCGCCCTCGCCGCCGCCGGCCCCATCCTTCTCTTCCATGTCGAGCACACCACGAGCGCCATCGGGCTCGCCGCCGCCCTCGCCGGCGCCCTCCTGCTCATCGCGTCCGCCATCTTCCTGATCCGCCGGCGCCCGCAACCTGCCTTCCTCGCCGCCGCCGCCAGCGCCTACCTGATCTATGCCGGCCTGTTCACGACAGTCATTCCGAACCTCACCGCAATTTGGCTCAGCCCGCGCATCGCCCAGGCAATCGTCCAAACCCGCCCCTGCCCAGACAGCCAGCTCGCCTCGACCTCCTACAGCGAGCCAAGCCTCATCTTCCTCGCGGGCGGCAACAC
>CAXUIA010000222.1:0-4460 GCA_964250835.1 uncultured Acetobacteraceae bacterium
GCGGCGCCGATCTCAACGCGCGCAACGTGCTGGGTCAGCGGCCGATCGACATGTCGGTCGATCTGAGCCGAAACCCGATCACGTTTCTCCTGCTGTCGATGCGATCGGAAGATGCCGACACGGGCCAGGCTGCCGCGGCGTCCGACCAGCCGACCCCGGCGTCGCCCGCACCGGGCATGGTTGCGAAGAACAGCCGGCATCGGCGTGGACGGGCGGCGCCTCCGGTGCAGGTCGCATCGTCGGCGCCATCAGCCGCGCGCAGCGACGAGCCGCAGCCGAGCCAAGGATTTTTGGGCTTCGGCTCGCACTGAAGCACGCCTCGCCTGTGCCGGAGCAACCGGCACGCGCGCGCATGGTTCATTCCGCGACACTGGCGGAGGATTCCTATGACTGACACCAAGCGCACCACGGGCGGCGACGCCATCGAGGGCGCCGATCCTGGCGGCACGCGCAGCACCAAACCTGGCAATCCGGACAAGTCGGGCGCGGCGAAGCCCGAAGACGTGGGCGAGAGACGTGTCAGCGGAGATCGGAACGAAGGAACCGTGAGCCAGGTCGCGCCGGTCCTGAAGGACGAGTGAGCGGCGGAGGGCGGCGCTTCGGAGGTCTGACGGACGCGCCGAGCCTCTGCCGATGTGCTTGGCAGGCGAAGATCTCGTCACGATTCGGTCGCATGACCGTGCGCCAGGCCGCTTGACTGCGACGATGACAACGCTCGGGCCGCGCATCATGTGAAGCGCAGCCTACGACGTCTCTGCCGGCTACGCGGGTGATTTCCGGCCAGCCCGATTGTTCTCGCCCTAGCAGGGCAGTTCGAACACTGCCTTTTGCTGGCTCGGGCCGACATTCGACGCCGGTGCGGTCGGCATCTTCAAGCATCGAGCCGGGCCTGCAAGACCCGGCTCGTCAGAACCAAGCCCCGCTATTTTACATGCGGCGACAGCAGCGTCAGATCCGCGGCCGACAAACGGTCCGACGCGGTCGCCGCCTGGTGCCAGTAGGGGTAAAGCAAGGGCGGCGCGCTCACCGCATCGAGCCGCGCGCGCTCCTCCGCGGTGAGGCGCAAGTCCGCCGCCGCGAGGTTGTCGTCGAGCTGCGCGTCGGTGCGGGCGCCGATCACCAGCGTGGCGACGGCCGGGCGCTCAAGCAGCCAGGCGAGCGCCACCTGAGCCGCGGAGACGCCGTGGGCGTCAGCCACCGCGACCAGCGCGTCGACGATGTCATAGAGCTTTTCCTCGTCGCGCACCGGGGGCTCGCTCCACTCGGTCAGGAACCGCGAGCCTTCCGGATAGGCTTTGCCGCGCCGATATTTGCCCGACAGCAGACCGCCGGCGAGCGGGCTCCAGACCATGATGCCGAGGCCCTGGTCGAGCGAAAGCGGCACCAGCTCGTATTCGGCCTCGCGGCACTGCAGCGTGTAGTGGATTTGCTGGCTGACGAACGGGATACGGCCGTCCCGCTCTGCGACGCCCAGGTATTTCATGATGTGCCAGGCGGAGAAGTTCGAGCAGCCGACATAGCGGACCTTGCCTGCGCGGACGAGCGCGTCGAGCGCCTCCATTGTCTCCTCGGGCGGTGTGATCCCGTCGCGCTCGTGGAGCTGGTAAAGATCGATCACGTCGGTGCGCAAGCGCTTGAGGCTGGCTTCGCAGGCGCGAACCAGATGGTGACGGGAGAGGCCGGCATCGTTCGGGCCGGGACCCATCGGGAAGCGCGCCTTGGTGGCGATCAGCAGGTCGTGGCGGCGGCCTTCGACGGCCTCGCCCACGATCTCCTCGGAAGCGCCCGTCGAGTAGATGTCGGCGGTGTCGATCAGGTTGACGCCGGCGTCGAGGCAGCGGTCGATCTGGCGGCGTGCGTCAGCCAGACCCGTGTTGCCGACCTGGCCGAAAACGCCGCGTCCGCCGAACGTCATCGTGCCGAGCGTAAGGGTCGAGATCTTCAGGCCGGAGCGGCCGAGCTGCCTGTATTGCATGGTGTTTCCCCCTTCACCTGAGGGTGCAAGAGCCGGGACGGCGTCGGGTTGCACAACGGGCTGCGGCCTGAGTTCCAGGACCAAGCCCTTTGCTTCTCTCAAGCGATGTTGTGCGGGTCTGGGCGCGCTGGCCCCCAGCGGGATCCAGGGGCGGAGCCCCTGACTACCGGCTAGGCGACCTCGCGTTCCCGCAGCCTCGCGCGGATCGCTTGGAGGCGCGGACCGCCGAACACCACCTCGGCGCACGGGTCGTTGCCGGCCGCGTCGATCGGGTCATAGCCGAGGGTGCAGTTGGCGAAACGGGCGCGGTTGCCGGTGTCCAGATAGCTTTCGGCGGGAGCGCCTTCGGCGAGCAGGATCGCGTGCCGTTCAAGTTCGACATGGTGGTAGGTGACGCGTTCGGCATCGTCGCAGACGATGCGGACGCCGTCGACGAGAAGGCCGGCCGGCACGAGGACCCCGTCGAGGAACAACGCGTGATCGGGTGAGACGACAAGGTCGCGTCGGGGGAGGTTGCCCCCGAGCGCGCCGGCGCGGATGCGGATCGGGGCATCGTCGGGCCTGGCGGTGCAGCCGATCCGACGATGGCCGACCCAGTGCACGCGGCCGATCGAGCCGTCGGCGAGGCGAATGTCGTCGCCAGGCCGGATGTTCTCGACCGCGATCTCTCCGGCGGGCGTCTCGATCATTGTGCCCGACACGAAGCAGGGCGTGTCGGTGGTCGTGATGACGAGCGTGACGCTGTCGTTCTGGCCGCCATAGTCCGAGGGGTAGCTGATGGAGAAGTCTGCGGCGTTGTAGGTCCCGTCCAGCGTCAGGTTCGCGATGATGGCGGTTTGTGGCGTGCGATCGCCAAAGAAGACTGGTGGAACGACGGTCTCCTGGATCTGCAGCTGGTGGGTGGCCTGCGTCCAGATCGTCTGGAAACTGAAGCTGCCCTCGGACAGGATCGGAGACGAGGCGCCGAACTCGAACGTCTCGGCGATGGCGTCGCCGGCGGAAAAGCCCACGATCGGCGTGGTGACATTGTCGATCGCCGTGTCGAGTTCGGTCGTGAGGCTGCCCGTACTGGTGCCGATCGAGAGCACGCCGCTGCTGCCAACGAAGTCGATCGCGCCGCCGGTGTACTGGTTGGCATCGCCGCCGCCGAGGCCGTTTGTTCCGGTGCTCAGGTAGAGCGTTCCGTTGTCGATGACGAAGTTCGTGCCGGTCACCGTGTTGTCGAACAGCGCGCTCGTCGCGGCCGGATCGGTCGCCGTGCCGCCGTCGATGGCGACGGTGCCGCCGGAGAAGGCCGGATGGACGGTCAAGGTGGTGGTCGCGCCCGCGGCGCCGTTGACTGCGATGATGCCGGTGTTGGTGATCGTCTCGAGAGGAGCGGCGTCGCCTGATGGCGCTCCGACCGGAGTGGCGGCTTCGGTATAGAACCCGGCCGAGCCGCCGGCGCTCACGACGATGCTGCCGGCATTGACGAAGGCGGTGGCTTCGGGTGGGTCGTTCACGACCTGGTTCGGGACCAGCTCGATGGATCCGCTGTTCTGGCCTTGCATCTGAACGCGGAGCGCACTGCCCGCCCCGATGTCGATCGTGCCGGAGTTGGTCGTGGTGGGCACGTAGCCCGAGAAGGCATAGGAGCCGTTGTTGTAGGTCCAGGAGCCGGCAGGGCGCAGATTGATGTCGAGCTCGCTGATCGCACCATTGGCGTTGGCGGGCGGCGGGGTGACGGGTGCGCCGTTCACCAAAAACGGCCCGCCGATATCGATCGTGCCGCTCAGCTGGTCATTGAACTCGTTATCGAGCAGGGCGGTGCCGCTGACGTTCAGCGTCGTGCCGGCGGCGAGCGTGGCGTTTTGCATGTAGAGGGCGGCCACGCTGCCGCCTCCGATGAGGTCGATCGTCTGGTTGCTGATCGTCTCGCCCGGCGTGGTCTGCGCCGCCGGAGAGGTGTCGGGGAAATATTCAAAGGTTACGGGCGGCTTCGACGTGTTGTTGATGACGAAGATCGGGTCTGGCTGGACCATCACGTCGCTGGTCAGCTCGGCGATCGAGTCGCCGGCGGTGTCGTCGAAGATGTTGCCGGCAAGGCCGCCGTTGGTTCCCAACTGCGCCGCGGGACCGCCGGTACTGTCGATCACCGCCGTGTCGCCGGACGCCGGCGCGACGCCGCCCACCCATGACGCCGCCTTCTCGTAATCGCCCTCGGTTCCGTTCGTCAGAGTGACTGTCGCCATGTTCTGCGCCCCGAACCGTCTCAATTATGAGGAGCGTCATTGCAGGCCTGCCCGGCCAGTGCGAGCATAACGGCAACCGTCACGCAATTGTCAGGTCAATTTGCTTCTGCACCGGGCTCCACTAGCGTCGGCGACGGTCAGCGCGGAGATGCATAATGCGAGCAATCAGTCTGCCGCGGTCGGTTCGGATGGGAGGCGGAGCGGTCGCGCGCCGCCCCGCGTCGCGGGTCCCGGCGGGGCTCGCGCGGCCGCTG
>CAXUIA010000223.1:0-4449 GCA_964250835.1 uncultured Acetobacteraceae bacterium
GTGGAGGCCATGACGAGGACGCGCGAGGTGGCGCGATCGACGAGAAGCGAGAGGTAGAGCTCGCGCGCGATATCGCAGCCGGCCTCGATGTAGAGGCGCTGGACGCGCCGGCCGGCGGGGCCGGTCTGCTTGGTGACCAGAGTGTTGCCGAGCATGGCGGCGGCTGCCTCGCGAACCTCGTCGGGGGACCGGGCGAGGCGGACGCCGCCCTTGCCGTTCGGGTCGTCGGCGAAGCGGCCGGCGCCGCGGCCACCGGCGTGGATCTGGCTTTTGACGACGTAGATCGGGCCGGGAAGCTTCTGGGCGGCGGCCAGCGCCTCGTCGGGAGTGGTCGCGAGATGGCCGTCAAGGACCGCCACGCCGTAGTTCTTGAGCAAGTCCTTGGCCTGATACTCGTGGATGTTCACGTGGGCGGCTCCCGGACTTCTAGGGTGGCGGCAAAACAGACCGGCGGCGTGACGGAGTCAAGGTCAGGCAGGTGATGGACAGGGGCGGTACGGCGCGGCACACGAGTGCCATGCCGATGGTGATTGTGGGCGTGCTGCTGCTGGCGGCTCTGCTGGAAGCGGGCGGCGACGCGCTGGTCCGGAGCGGGCTGCAAGCGGGCGGCTCGACCCGGATCGGGCTGATCGTCCTGGGGGGCGTGGTGCTGACGGCGTACGGCGTGTGCGTGAACACGCCGCGCTGGGACTTCGGGCGTTTGATCGGGGTCTACATCGTGTTCTTTTTCGTCGTAGCACAGGCGATCAATTGGTTCGCTTTCCATGTGGCCCCGACGCCCGCGATGCTGGTCGGAGGCGGTCTGATTGCATTGGGTGGGCTGGTGATGACGATTGCCTGAGTGCTTGGGGAGGACGGGATGGAAGTTCGGGCGGCGATAGCGTTTGAGGCGGGCAAGCCGCTTGAGGTCGAGACGGTGCAGCTCGAAGGGCCGCGCGCGGAAGAGGTCCTGATCGAGATCAAGGCGACCGGGTTGTGCCACACCGATCAGTACACGCTGTCGGGAGCGGATCCG
Source organism: uncultured Acetobacteraceae bacterium (assembly GCA_964250835.1). GTDB lineage: Bacteria > Pseudomonadota > Alphaproteobacteria > Acetobacterales > Acetobacteraceae > CAXTPV01. Next base: position 1,016 of record CAXUIA010000223.1, read on the forward strand.
GAAGGGCTGTTCCCGGCTATTCTGGGCCACGAGGGCGCTGGCGTGGTGGTCGAGGTCGGACCGGGCGTGAGCGGGCTCGCGCGGGGCGATCACGTCATCCCGCTTTACACGCCGGAATGCCGGCAGTGCAAAAGCTGCCTGTCGCGCAAGACCAATTTGTGCACGGCGATCAGGCCGACCCAGGGGCGCGGGCTGATGCCGGACGGGACGTCGCGGTTCTCGTTCGGGGGCAAGCCGGTGCTGCACTACATGGGCTGCTCGACGTTCGCGAATTACACGGTGCTGCCCGAGATCGCGGTCGCCAAGGTCCGGCCGGACGCGCCGTTCGACAAGATCTGCTATATCGGCTGCGGAGTGACGACGGGGATCGGGGCGGTGCTGTTTACCGCCCGGGTCGAGGCGGGCGCCTCGGTGGTGGTGTTCGGACTGGGCGGGATCGGGCTCAACGTCATTCAGGGCGCGCGGATGGTTGGGGCGGCGCAGATCGTGGGCGTGGACGTTAACCCGGCACGCGAGGCGATGGCGCGCGCGTTTGGAATGACGGATTTCGTCAATCCCAAGACGCTTGGGGCCGGTGTGGACCTGGTGGGGCACCTGGTCGAGCTGACCGGCGGCGGGGCGGATTACACGTTCGAGTGCGTGGGAAGCACGACGCTGATGCGCCAGGCGCTTGAGTGCGCGCATCGCGGCTGGGGTGTCGCCACGATCATCGGCGTGGCGGCGGCGGGACAGGAAATCTCGACGCGGCCGTTTCAGTTGGTGACCGGGCGGCGCTGGATCGGCTCGGCGTTCGGTGGCGCGCGTGGCCGGACGGACGTGCCGAAGATCGTCGAGTGGTACATGAACGGGAAGATCAGCATCGACCCGCTGATCACGCATCATTTGCCGCTCGAGCAGATCAACGAAGGGTTTGCGCTGATGAAGGCGGGCGAGAGCATTCGGAGCGTGGTGGTCTACTAAGCCAAGCGCGCACTCAGACGCGCATCGGCTGCTTCGGAGGATTGGTCATGGATGCACGGATCGGGGCGCCCGAGACGCCCAACGTGGGCAGAAGCCGGTGGCTGCGCCTGATCCCGGTCGCGATGGCGATTTACATCATCTCGTTCATGGACCGGTCCAATATCGGCTACGCATTCGCGGGGATCGGGCACGATTTCCATGTCGGCAAGGCGGCGCAGGGTTGGGCGTCGGGCATCTTCTTCCTGGGCTACGTGACGCTGCAGATCCCGGGCGGCTGGCTCGCCGAGCATTGGAGTGCGAAGAAGTTCATCACCATCATGATCGTGCTGTGGGGGTTGGCGGCGGTCGCGTGCGGCGCGGTCGGGAGCTATCGGGAGCTGCTGGTCGCGCGCTTCGTTCTGGGCGTGGCGGAGGGCGGGATCTGGCCCGCAATTCTGGTGCTGATCAGCCATTGGTTTCCGGTCAGCGAGCGGGCGCGGGCCTATAGCTTTTGGATGGCCAATCTGGCGATCGCGTCGATCATAACGCAGCCGCTGTCGGGCTGGATCGTGTCTGAGACGAGCTGGCGGACGCTGTTCTACGTCGAGGGCGCGCTGCCGTTCGTGATTGCGCTGCCGCTGTGGCTGCTGTTCGTGGCCGACCGGCCAAGGCAGGCGTCTTGGTGTTCGGCGGCGGAACGCGAGTATATCGAGACTTCGATCAAGCGTGATCAGGAGCACGAGCCCAAGCAGGCGCCGTTCTCGCAGATCTTTCGCACGCCTGCGGTGTGGTTGTTGATCGGAGTGTATTTCCTGATCCAAACCGGGTTTTATGGGCTGAACCAGTGGCTGCCGACGCTGATCAAGACGCTGACAAAGGCGGGGTTCGGCGCGGTGGGGCTGATCGCTACCCTGCCCTACCTGACGGCGATCGCGGCGATGTCGCTGAACGGGGTTCTGGCGGACCGGACGGGCCGATACACGTGGCACGTCCTGGGGGCGATGCTGCTGGCGTCCATCAGCCTGGTGCTGTCGGTGGAGATCGGGCACGCGGCGCTGTGGCTGTCGCTGCTGTTCCTGTGTTTGGCGATGGGTGGCGCGCTTTCCTATGATGGGCCGTTCTGGGCGACGGCCTCGCGGGCGCTGCCGCCGGTGATCGTGGGCGGCGCGATGGGCTTCATCAACGCGCTCGGAAATCTGGGCGGGGCGCTCGGGCCTTACGTCAGCGGCTATCTGCAGGAGCTGACGGGTGGGTTCGTGGGCTTTGCGCTGTTCCTGTCGGGATCGATGCTGGCGGCGGGCCTGCTGATGATGACCGTGCGCGTGCGCGCAGCACCCAAAGAGGTTACGCAGGCAGACCTCGCATTGTCTCACTGAGGAGTAATTCTATGGCCGCGATCAAGCTGTGGGGCTTTGACGGCTCCACCTACGTGAGGACCATCAAGATGCTGCTGGCCGAGAAAGGTGTCAGCGACATCGACCAGATGCAGGTCAACGTGCTGAAGGGCGAGCCGAGGCAGCCCGAGCATCTGGAACGGCACCCGTTCGGGAAGGTGCCGGTGGTCGAGCATGACGGGATGCGGCTCCTGGAGACGTCGGCGATCGGGCGTTATCTGAACGATGTGCTGCCGGGACGGTCTTTGGTGCCGCCGACGCCGAAGGACCGGGCGCGGATGGACATGGTGATCGGGCTGATCGACTCGTACGGGTATGGGGCGCTGCTCGGGGGGGTGGCGGCGTATCACCTGTTCCCGGACTTCGTGGGCGGAAAGAACGAGGCGGCGCGGAAGTCGGGACTGGAGACGGGGCGGAAGGTGATCGAGTTCGCGATGCAGACGAAGGGCTCGTCGCCGTTCATTGCGGGAGATCTCAGCCTAGCGGATCTGTACCTCGCACCCGTCGTGGCCTACGTGTCGCTGACCCCTGACAGCGGCACGGTCTTTGATGCGGATGGCTTCCAAGATTGGTGGTCGCGTGTCCAGGCGCTCGAGTCGTTCCGTTCAACGGCGCCCTCGTGATGCGGGTCCGGGGCCGCACGCCCCGGCGGGGTGCCAAGTGCAGCGCCCCTAGCTCCTAAACAGGCTCAAGATCAGCAGGAAGATCCCGATCGCCGCTGCCTGAAGCAGGATGCGCCACCGCATCAGCGCGTTCTGACGCCGCGGGTCGGCGCCCTTGCTGCGTACGAGGCCCACGATGCCGACGGCGAGGACGACGACCACGCCGAGCATGGCCATGACCATCAGCAGAGTAAGGAATGCACGCATCGCATGAAGATGGGGCATCTGACGCGTTCTTCACCTGCCTCCCCCTATCGTCGGGCCGGGAAGCGGTGAGAGAAGGCAGACGATGAGACAGATGCTCCGCGCCGTTTGCCTGATGCCCACCTTTCTGATGATGGTGACGTGGGTGGCGCCAGCCCAGGCGGCGCGCGCGCCGGAAGCCGTGCAGGGCCTGGCCGCCGAACGGTTCCTGATCCTGCCCCACGCCCAGGTGGCG
>CAXUIA010000224.1:0-4440 GCA_964250835.1 uncultured Acetobacteraceae bacterium
GGGGAAGGTAGAGGTCGGTGCGGCTGCCGAAGCGGATGATGCCGAAGCGGGCGCCGCGCTCGACGGGCTGGCCTTCGGTGACGTCGCAGAGGATGCGCCGTGCGATGAGGCCGGCGATCTGGACGACGGCGATCTCGACGCCGTTGGGGAGGCGGACGCGCAGCGCGGTGCGCTCGTTTTCGTCCGACGCCTTGTCGAGGCTGGCGTTGAGGAAGCGGCCAGGGCGGCGGGCTATGCGAACGACGGTGCCTGACGCGGGCATGCGGTTGACGTGAACGTTGAGGACCGAGAGGAACGTCGCGATTCGGATGAGCGGGGCTGGGCTCGATCGAGGTGATGGTGCCGTCGGCGGGGGCGACGAGCGTGTTGGCGACCGGAGAGGGGACGCGCTCGGGGTCGCGGAAGAAGTAGAGGCAGAAGAGGCCGAAGATCCCGGCGATTACTGCAAGTGCAGGGAGGTGAGTGACGAGGCCGGCGAGGAGGAGGATTGCTGAGGCAACGAGGAACGGGGTTCCGGCGCGGTGCGGCGGGGCGGCGACGAGGCGGACGGCGTGCAGGAGGGCGGACATGAGAAGCGGGGCTTTGCTCTCGCGCGTGGGGGAAGGCAAGGGCTTCGGCGTTGGGGCCGATGCCGCAGGAGCAGGCGGGCTTCCTGGGGCTTGATCTGTCTGGCGCAGGCGACGGCCACGTATCGCGTCTCTGGGGCCGCTGGCCCCGCGGGTCGGGGCGGATCCCCGGTGCGTCGTTACGCCAACTCGAGGCCGTGGGCGCGGACGGCCTGCAGGGCGGGGACCACCACGCGGCGGCGGACGGGGATGCCGGGAATGGCGGCATAGACGTCCTTGACGGCTTCGGCGAGCAGGACGCCGGCGAAGCCCGGCGTGAGGCGGCGGCCCAGCCGCTCGCACAGCGGTGCGAGCCGTCGTATCGGGCGAAGGTCAAGCGGGGGCATGTAGACGGCGGTGTCCTGACGGTCGACTGCGAACATCGAGGATTGCAGCAGGCGCGACACCTGGCGCTGGGTGTAGGGTTGCCCCTGGCCGAAGGGAGTGTGCTCGACATGCGCCCAAAGGCCGGCGCGGTTGGGGGTGACGATCAGGAGGCGTCCATCGTCGCGCAGCACGCGCCAGCACTCGCGTAGCAGGCGGCGGGCGTCGTCGGCGGCTTCGAGACCGTGGACGAGGAGGATCCGGTCGACCGAAAGATCGTCGAACGGAAGCTGGGCTGCATCGGCGACGCAGCGCTTCGGCGCGGGCGCCGGGACGGGTGCGCCGCCGGGACGATCGGGTGTGGCGAGCACGACGTCGAGGCAGGCCAGCGCGTCGTCGTGCCAGAGGCTGAGATACGGACCGGCGTAGCCCAGACCGACGATGCGGCTGCGGCGCTCGTCGGGCCAGAGGCGGGCGAGGCGGGCGCGGATCAGCTCGGCGACGATCGCGCCGTTGGGTGCGTCGTAGAAAGCGGCCACCGATTGCGCGTCGAGCGTCATGCGTGCGGTATACCATGCGTCCAGACGCGGAGAACATCGTCGCATGCACGTGAGCCCAATCCCGTTGCTGTCCGATAACTACGCCTGGCTGCTGCGCGCGCGGTCGGGTGCGCTGGGGGTTGTCGATCCGGCCGATCCGACACCGGTGATCGCGGCGGTCGAGGCGGCGATCGCACAAGGTGGCAAGGCGCTGGAGTTGATCCTGCTGACGCACCATCACGGCGATCATACGGCGGGGACGGATGCGGTGCGGGCACGGTTCGGCGCGCGCGTTGTCGGCGCAGCGGCGGACCGGCACCGTCTGCCCGCACTCGACGAGGCGGTGTCGGAGGGCGACACGGTGCGGGTGGGCGACGAGGTGGCGGAGGTGATCGAGACGCCGGGTCATACGATCGGGCATATCAGCTTCTTCTTTCCGGCGATCGGCGGCGATGAGGCGGTGCTGCTGTGCGGCGACACTCTGTTCAGCCTCGGGTGTGGGCGGCTGCTTGAGGGAGACGCGGCCGCGATGTTCGGCTCGCTCGCCAAGCTGCGGGCGCTGCCGGACAGCACGCTGGTGGCGTGCGGGCATGAGTATACGCTCGCCAACGCCCGCTACGCGCTGAGCGTGGACCCGCAGAACGGCACGCTGGGACGGCGCGCGGAGCAGGTGGCGCGCAGTCGTGAGAGCGGGACGCCGACAGTGCCGTCGTTGCTGGGCGAGGAGAAGCTCGCCAACCCGTTCCTGCGGGCGCGCGACGCGGTCGAACTCGGGAGCCTGCGGGCGGGGAAGGATGTGTTCCGCGGGTAGAGCGGGCGGCGGCCGCCTCTGGTCTTCGGGGTGCACCGTGCCCAAGTTGGCTAGATTGAGACTCGGAGAACGGCGTGCGGGGCGGCGGACAAAACGTGCGGGACTCGGCGCCGGTCGTCGTCAAGAAGTACGCGAACCGCCGCCTCTACGACACCGAGAGCTCGGCCTACATCACGCTCGACGATCTGGCGGAGATGGTGCGCGGCAATCGCGACTTCGTGGTCTATGACGCGCGGACGGGTGACGACATTACGCGCCCGGTGCTGACGCAGATCATCATGGAGGAGGAGACGCGTGGGCGGTCGATCCTGCCGACGTCGTTCCTGCGCCAGTTGATCGGGTTCTATGGCGACAGCCTGCAGGGCGTGGTGCCCGAATATCTCGAGCAGATGATGACGCACTTCGCGCATCAGCATGAGAGCTCGGTGCCTGCGTCTGAGGAGATCGAGAGCCTGCTCACGCCGTCGCTGCAGCAGTCCGGACGGGAGAACGTGGCGCTGCTCGAACGGGCGGCGCGGGTGTTCGGACCGGTCGCGGCCGTGCGCCAGGCGCAGGACGCGGAACGGACGATCAGGCCGACGCGCGAGGAGCTGCAGGTGGAGGTGGCGTCGTTGCGTCGGGAGCTCGAGGCGCTGCGTCGGGCGGCGGCGGAGTAGGGGTGCGGACCAGGGGCTCTGCCTCTGGACCCCGCCAAACGCGGAGCGTTTGGATCGCCCGCTCCGCTTCGGCCATGCACGGGCCGCACGCTCCCGAGGATGTCGCGGAAGATCAGGCCCGTCCTTCAGGGGCTGGTCGAGGCGGAACGGCGACGCGGGGCGCGTTACTTCACGCGTCCGCGTGGAGTTTGGCTGATCGGACAAGGCGAGTCCCTTCCTGCGCCTGCGTCCGCCGGTCGGGCAGGGCTCGGATCGGAACAGCCGCTCCCGGCCACTACAAGACCATGTCCGGAACGAGCGTCTCTTGGAGCCAGTCGATGAAGACGCGAAGCCGGGCGGAAACGATCCGGGTGCGTGGATAGAGAAGCGAGATCGGCAGTGGCGGCGGCCGGTAGTCGCGCAGCACCTCGACCATCGCGCCTGTCCGCAGGGCCTCGGTGAAACGGACCAGCGGCAGCTGCACCAGCCCGAAACCCAGTTGCGCCAGGGTGGCGCAACTGTCCGCGCTCGTGGCGCTCACGCGGAACGGCAAGGCGTATTCCCGTGTGTTGTCGCCGACGGTGAGTTCAAGCGGCAGCACCGCGCCGGTTCGCGAGGACGCAAACCCGACCATCTCGTGTCCGTCCAGGTCGTCTGGCGTGCGCGGCTCCCCGCGGCGCGCGAGATAGTCGCGGCTCGCGCAGGTGATCTCCGGCAAGACGCCGAGCCGCCGCACGGTGAGGTCGCTTTCGGCAATCGGGCCGCCCCGGATCACGCAATCCACACCTTCGCCGACGAGGTTCACCAGGCGGTCGCCCTCGCTGAGATGGAACTGCAATCCCGGGTGCTCGGCCAGGAAGCCGGGAAGAGCGGGCAGCAGCCAGGTGCGGGCGAACTGCGCGGAGGTGTCGACCCGCAACTGGCCCGTGGCCACACGGCCCCGCAGCGCCCCCTCCGCCGCCTCCATCTCGCCGAGAATGGCGACGCAGTGACTGTAGTAGCTTTGGCCCTCGTCGGTCAGCCCGACATGGCGCGTTGACCGGCGCAGCAGCGTGCCGCCGAGTGCCGCCTCGAGCGCCTTGATGCCGGCCGTGGCCGTCGATCGGGGCAGGCCGAGGTCGGCGGCGGCGGCACGGAAACTGCGCCGCTCCACCACACGCACGAAAAGCCGCATCGCCGACAGCCGGTCCACCAAAGATTGTTCGCCCGAACAGAACGGTGTTGGCAAGAACCTTGTGATTGTGCATGCGGGGTGGTGCGGCCAACTGCACTCCCGAAACGACACGGAGTGTGACGATGAGCCAGACGCAAGAGACGATCGCCCTGATCACCGGCGGCAGCCGTGGCCTTGGCCGCAGCATGGCGGAACATGTGGCGCGCGCCGGCGCGGGTGTGATCATCACCTGGCGTGCCCGCGAGGAAGAGGCAAACGCGGTCGTGCGCGCGGTCGAGACGGCGGGGGGGGGGGGGGGGGGCGGGGGACGGGCGGGGGGGGGGGGGGGGGCCGGTGCGGGGGGGGGGGGGGG
>CAXUIA010000225.1:0-4419 GCA_964250835.1 uncultured Acetobacteraceae bacterium
GCATTGATGCAAACCAGCGGCTCGCCAAAAAACGGCTGATCGGACGCCCGAAGCACCAATTGTTCCAGCCATTGCTGATAGAGCGCCGGCGTTGATCCGTGCAGAAGCAGCCCCCCGCCCTGGCGGCGCGCGTCGTTGTCCCATGACGGAACGGCCGTCTTGATCAGCGGATAGTCCGGCGACGGCGCGTCGAGAGACGCCCTAACCGCGTCCCGATAGTCATAAACCGGCGCCGAGAAGTCGATATCGAGAATGTCGAGCTGCGGGTTCATCATCGGCAGTCCCTCGCAGATCTTGTGCGGCGGGAACTCGACGGCGCCGTCGAAGCCGTGGGGCCGCGGATCGACGTCGCCGAAACTCTGCGACATCACCAGGATCGGCTCGTCGCCGCCGAATGCCTGCCGCCAGCGTGCGACCGCGCGCGCCACTTGCGGGATCAGGGCCGGCCGATACACCATCAGCAGCGGCCGCCCGCCCACACGGATGTAACGAGGGTCTGCGAAGTGGCGGGCGAAGCACGCGAGCAGCGCGCTCTCGTCGTCGGCTTCGTAGTCCTGGCCGATCAGGACTTCGTCCGCCGCCCCGTCCCAGCGCCGCGTCCAGTTCTCGTTGGCCCACATCAGGCAGAACGGAAAGTCGAGTGTCCGGTCCGCAAGCAGCGCCTCCAACGGTCCGTCGAGCAAACGGCGGCCGTTGAACCAGTAGAAATAGAACACGAAGCCGTCGATCGCCGCCCCGCGCGCCATCTCGATCTGCCGCCTCAGCGTGTGCGGCGCATTGACCGCGTCAAGCCGGTAGTGCCCGAGGTCACGCGGCACCCGCGGCTGGTAATGTCCCGCGAACCGCGGCAACGCACGCGACACGTTCGTCCACTCGGTGAACCCGTCGCCCCACCAGCAATCGTTTTCGGCGAACGCGTGGAATTGCGGCAGGTAATAGGCCAGCACACGTGCACGCTTCAGCGCGGTCGCCGGCACCGGCGCCCGCACCTCGAAGTCCGGATGCGGACCGGTGTGCCGCTTGACCTCGCGCGCGACCGTCGTCTCGCCCGGCGGCGGGCTAGGATGAACGCCTGGCTCGCTTCGGTGAGCGATGAAATGCAGCAGCGGGTTCGCCTCCGGCAGACCACGCAGGTAGCGATGGCGATAGAACAGCGGATCGAAGCCTTCGAACGGCCGGCGCGCTTCGCGAAAGCCCTGCACCAGATAGTGTTCGAACGGGTCGATGTCCGCCTGGGCGATGTCTGGATAGGTCTCGAGATAATAGGCGGCGTCAAATTCGGCGATGGCGCGCGCCCGCCCGGAACGGCGATGGGCGAGCAGATGCGCGAGCCGGCCCTGTCCGTCCGGCACCGCATGGGCCGGACCATACCAGCCCGGATCAAAGATCGGGCAGGGCCGGCGCCCCTCGGCTTCGCCCCGCACGTGATAGTGCAGCAAGGGCTCGATCCCGGTCTCCCGCACGTCAGGATACTGTGCAAGATACCAGGCTGGATCGAAGTAGAAGTTGGGCTTGCGGTTCTCACGCCAGCCTTGCAAGCAGTAATGTGCGGCCGCTCGTTCGCCGATGCCAGTCAGGTCGGGGTTCGAAGCCGCATAGAACGCCGCATCGAACAGTCCAGACGAAACAACAAGCGCGATCTCGGACGCTTGTCTCGATCCACTTCTATCGTGCCCGTCATGCAGCATGTCGGCGAGATACATGATCGTAACGTAACTGTATCGAACAAAGAAATAGACGCGCCACCCGTCGTCGCTTTCCTTCCGCGGCGGCGCCCGTTACGAACCGCCTGCCACAACGGTCGTGGAGCGAAGTTGGACCAGCCACAGGCAGAGATCGCCGGCGAGGGAGCACATGCCCATATCAGGCACCATATCCCCGCGGGCCTCGACCTCGAGTGCGGCACTCGCCTGGCGCCGCTCGACATCGCCTATCGAACCTATGGCACCCTCGACGCCGGCCGGACCAACGCAATCCTGGTCTGCCACGCGCTGACCGGCGACCAATACGTCGCCGAGCCGCACCCGATCACCGGCAAGCCCGGCTGGTGGAACGCTCTCGTGGGCCCCGGCCGCCCGATCGACACCGACCGCACGTTCGTCATCTGCGCCAACGTCCTCGGCGGCTGCATGGGCTCCACCGGCCCCGCCTCGACACGCCCCGACAACGGCGAGCCTTACGGAACCGAGTTTCCGCCGATCACCATACGCGACATGGTGCGCGCCCAAGCGCTCCTCCTCGACGCGCTCGGCATCGATCGGCTGCTCGCCGTCGTCGGCGGCTCGATGGGCGGCATGCAGGCGCTGCAATGGGCGGCGACCTTCCCGGAGCGCCTGCGGGCTTGTCTGGCCATCGGCAGTGCCTCGTTCCACTCGGCCCAGAACATCGCGTTCAACGAGGTCAGCCGGCAGGCGATCTTCGCCGACCCCGATTGGCAGGGCGGCCGCTACTGGGCGCATGGCGTCAAACCCGCCCGCGGCCTGGCGGTCGCCCGCATGATGGCGCACATCACCTACCTTTCGGAGGACGCGCTGACCCGGAAGTTCGGTCGGCGTCTGCGCGCGGATCCCTATCGCCCCAACACGCCGCTTTCCCTGTTCGGCGAGATGTTCGAAGTCGAAAGCTACCTCCGCCACCAGGGCAGCGCGTTCGTCCGCCGCTTCGATGCGAACTCCTACCTCACCGTCACCCGCGCAATGGACTACTTCGATCTCGCCGCCGACCACGACGGCGATCTCGCCAACGCCTTCCGCGGCACGCCCACGCGCTTCTGCATCGTGAGCTTCTCGTCCGATTGGCTGTTCCCGACCGCACAATCCCGCGCGCTCGCCCACGCGCTCAACCGCGCGGGTGCCAACGTCAGCTTCGTCGAGATCACCAGCGACAAAGGCCACGACGCCTTTCTCCTCGACGAGCCCGACCTCGACCGCGTCGTGCGCGGCTTTCTCGCCGGCGTGGCGTCCGACACCATCCTGCCCGGATGAGTGCGGCCACCGAACGCGCCCCGCGCCTCGACGAGCGCCTGATCGCCGACATGATCGAGCCGGGCTCGCGCGTGCTCGACATCGGCAGCGGCGAGGGCAGCCTGATCGACCTTCTGGTCCGCAGCCGCGGCTGCGACGCACGCGGCATCGAGATCGACATGGACGCGGTGACCCGTGCAATCGGCCTCGGTCTTCCCGTGATGCACGGCGATGCCGACCAGGATCTCCGCCACTACCGCGACGGCGCCTTCGACTACGTGGTCCTGTCCCGCACGCTCCAGGCGGTCGAACGGCCGCGCGAGGTGCTGAGCCAGATGCTGCGCATCGGCCGCCACGCGATCATCAGTTTTCCCAATTTCGGCCACTGGCAGCTGCGCCTGCAGCTCCTGCGCACCGGCCGCATGCCGATGACCCGTACCTGGGGCCGTCCCTGGTACGAAACCCCCAACATTCATCCGTGCACGATCCGGGATTTCTTCGCACTCGCCCGAGCCGAAGGCTGCGCCATCGAGCGCTGGCTTGCCGTCGACGAGGCCGGCCAAAAGGCGCCCTGGCGCGAAAACGTGTGGCTTGCCAATCTCTTCGGCGAGCAGGGCCTGTTTCTTCTCTGCCGCGCCGGTGCAAAAAACCCATGACGCGCCCAGATCTTCCGGCCGCTGTTCTGGCCCTTCTGGCTGGCTGCGTCGCCGCACCTCCGCCGCTCCCCGCGCCGCCACTCCCCGCGCCATCACCGATCGCCGCAACACCCGGTTCGCAAGACCCATCTCTCGCCCGCGATGCAGCCCTCGACGGCTTCGCATCCACAATCCAGGACACCAGCCGCGTCTCCGAGCACACGATCGGCACCGTGCCAGTTGCCAACGTGACCCTTCCCGACACCGTGTTCTTCGATTTTGGCAGCGCCCTTCCCCGAGCCGACGCGGCTCCGGCTCTCAACAGTCTCGCGCGCGCGATAGAGGCAAGCCCGCCCGACAGCGTGCTGACGGTCGCTGGCAACACCGACGCAATCGGAACCGCTCGCGCCAACCAGGCCCTGTCGGAGGCGCGCGCACGCGCCGTCATCGACGCCTTGGCTCAACGCGGCGTCGACCCGCGTCGCCTGGCCGCGATCGGCTTCGGCGCCACCCGGCCCATCGCGCCCAACGACAGCAACGAGGACCGCGCGCTCAACCGCCGTGTCGAGCTCGCCCTCTCGCCGTCCTTCGCCGCCAATGCCGCCTCGTTCACCACCGTCATACCGGTTAAGCTCACCCCGGCCACCCCCGTCGAGCGTATCATCAGGGCGCACAGACCGGCCGCGTTGAACGTTCGTCCGAACCGCCCAGACGCCGTCCAACGCCAAAACCTTGGGCCGCCTGTCTCATACTGATGCGCAGGGGCTCTGCCCCTGGACCCCCCCCCCCGCCCCGGCCCCGGGAGCCCCCAATGCGCAAAA
>CAXUIA010000226.1:0-4409 GCA_964250835.1 uncultured Acetobacteraceae bacterium
TCGTTCCAGTCACCTTCACCATCACCGACGACGACTGAACCACCACGTGACTTTTACGCCACTGACATAATAACGTCACTCGCCCGTCAGCTTCCCGTCAGCTATCCGCCGATCGTTGCTGAACCGGAGTGCGAAATGCGTTCGAGTGCGCGCCTGCATCGTGTCACAGGCTCCATGGTGTCCCTGCTCGCGCTGACGCACCCTGGTTTCGCCCAAATCGTCCCGTCCAATGCGCCTGAAAACATCGGCGCCGTTCAGGGGAGTGCCTCCGGCGGAGGCGACGTCTCGGTCTCTGCCCCGACAACCGCCGAGCAGTTCGCTCCCAGCCAAGCCCCGCTCTCCTCGATCGAGCCCACCAGCGTCATCGGCAGCGAGGCGATCAAGAAAATCCTTGTTCCGACCGATGACTACAACGAGGCAATTCTTCTCACGCCGGGTGCGACCGACGTCAGCGTCGCCGGCCCGGGTCTGCAGCAGGATTTCGGACAAAGCATCCGTGGTCTTCAATACACGGAGTTTAGCGTTCTCTGGGACGGCATCCCGATCCCTGGCTTTCCCTTCAATCTCGCGCCACAGCCTGGCGCCTACTTCCTGTCGCGCGATTTCGCGAGCGTCACCGTCAATCGTGGACCGGGCCAGGCGTCGGTCCTCGCGCCGGCCACCTTCGGCGGCACCGTCGACATCGCCTCGGCAAACCCGCTCGCCACACCGGAGACGCAGGTCTACGGAACGTTCGGGTCGTTCGGCACAAAGTTCTTCGGTATTCAGGGCAACACCGGCGCCATTCCGCAGATCAATGGCGGCTCTGGTGTCCTCGACCTCACCCGGGAGGAGGCTCGCGGCGCGGATACCGGCATTTCCACCGAGCGGCGCAACCTGTTCGCCAAGTTCGAGCAGCCGATCGGCAACAGCACCGTCGTGACCTTCGCAGCGAACGCCGACAATGCCTTCACCAAAACGCCCTACGGCGCGACGCTCGCCAACATCGCGGCTTATGGCATCAACTACAATCTCAACAACGACCCGCGTTCCCAGAGCTTCAGCGACTACACGCGTGACGTCTACACGACCGACTTCGAATATGTCGGCGTTCACTCATTCCTCGGCAACGGCTGGACGATCGACAACAAGGCCTACACCACAGCATACTTCCAGCGTGACCAGCACGGCCTCGATCCTGGCGGCACGGCGCCAAACCTTTTCGGCACGATCTACATCAACAACGTTGCCACAACCGTCAACAACGATGTCCCAGCGCAGTTCAACAAGTTCGACTATCGCGATTGGGGCGACGTGCTGCACGTCACCAAGGCACTCCCGTTCGGCGAACTGCGCTTCGGTACCTGGTTCGACCGTGAGGGTTTCCGCTCCTACCAGTATGACTTCGATGCCAACCTCAACTCAGCACCCTACACTCTGCAGCCCGCAAGCAGCGCCTTTACCCAGAACTACTTCTCGTCCTTGATAACGGTCCAACCCTACGCAGAATTCGCCTACAAACCCGTTCGCAACCTGACGCTCACCGCCGGCGTGAAATACAGCTCGGTCACCCGCACCCTTCAGGGCCCCATCACGCTCGGCGGCTTCCCCGCGAACGACCACGCAACGTTCAACAAGGCGCTGCCATCGTTCGACGCCAACTGGCGGCCCACGAAAGGCCTCGCGCTGTTTGCCCAGGCAGCCAAAGGCTTTCTCACACCGCCCTTGACCCTGTTTAACACTCCCTTGCCGGTCGAGCTGTCCCCGGAGTCCACCTGGAGCTACCAGATCGGAACCGTTTTCCATCGCCGCTGGCTCAGCTTGGGCGCCGACGCCTACTACATCGACTTCAACAACTACATCAACAGCAACACCGTCGCCGGTCAGACCAGTTACTTCAACCAGGGTGCCGCCATCTTCAAAGGTCTGGAGTTCGAGGGCACCGTTACGCTCGGCAGCGGTTTCGCCGTCTATGCCAACGGCACCCTGAACGACAGCGTATATACCACCAACGGCAACAACCTCGCCCAGACTCCGCGTCGCACCGCGGACGCATCTCTGCTCTACGACAAGGGCTCCATCATTCGCGTCGATGATGACCTCTACGCCAATCTCAATGCCAAGGTCGTCGGCCCGCAATACTACAACGACACCTCAACATCCGGTCAGTTCGACACCAACCCGATCAAGACCTGGACCCAGGTCGATCTCAGCGCCGGCTATTTTTTCCCGGCGCTCCACCGGAAGTTCCGCGCCAGCGTCAATGTCAGCAACCTTCTCGGCCACCGCAGCTTCGTCGGCACTGACGGCAGCACCATGGAGGGACAAACGCTCTACTGGGTGCAGGCCGGGCGGAGCATCTTCTTTTCCTTCGCGGCCTATCTCTGACCGACCGGCTGCGCGAACATCAACGAAGTGCCGTACGAGATCCATACAAGGTGTTGGGCGAACCAATCCGCCCCCAGCAGCATGTCCGCCGCGTCGCCGAGCGGCGTGACCGTCAGCACCGGCCCGCGCTCAGTCTCGCTCCCGACCGCGAGCGTTCTGAAGCGGTGCCAGTGGTATACCTCATCACGCCCGCCGATCCCGCTGGTTATCCCGCCCGGCTCCGCATCCAGCGCCGCCGGATCCACGCCCGCCGAAAGTGCGGCCTGCCGGGCCACGATCCGCGACCGCGCGCCGCTGTCGAGCAGCGCCGTCACCGAATAGCCGTTCAGCGTCGCCGCCAGTTCGACCCGATGCCCGCCCCGCGTCAGCGTCACGCGCTCCCAAGGCGGCAGATCCCGGCAAAGGCCCGACAACCCTTTCCCTTCATAAAGCCGCATCCATCCCCCCGGCACATTCATCTCGACCTCGAAGTGCGACAGCACGTCGCCCCCGATCAGTCCCTCGACCGGCGGCGTGATCCCGGGAGAGGCCGGCAGTGCTCCCACCGGAAACCGCAGGTCTGTGAGTTCCAACCCGCCGATCACCATCGACGGCACCCGCACCACCGCCAGGTCCCGCCCCCCACCAGTGCCCCGCACCGCCACGCGCGCCGGTCCCCCCGCCAAGCCGCGCCGGCATCCGACCCCGTATCGACCAGCATGGAGACCATTCGGCCCCCAATAGCCACCGGTGTCGTCAGAAACCCCGCCGTATCTCGAAGCGGCGCCTGCGCCACGAGCCGTAGCGAGCAGTCCGCCCAAGCCGGCGAAGCCAGGAGAAGAGCAAGGAACGGGGCTCTGCCCCAAACCCCGCCAAAGGCTGCGCCTCTGGACACCAGAACTTAAGTCATGCGGGTTTGGGGGCGCTGCCCCCATTGGGGTCCAGGGGCAGAGCTCTTGGTAACATCCAGAGCCAGGTCAATCTGCCGCTGCCGGGCCGCCCGCGCCGCATACCCTTCGGCCCGATCGTCCATCATCCGGCGCAGCATCGGGAACGCGACCGTCTCCGGCACGTCGTGCAGGAACCGCGCCGCCAGATAGCTCGCGCAATCCTGCAACCGGCGCTCGAGTGGCGTTCGCGGCGCCAGATCGCATGTCACCATCCGCTCGCTCGGCCGCCCGAATCGCCGCGGCCGCAGCGCTGCCATCGCGGCGTTCCAGGGCGCCAACCCCGCCAGGATCTTGTTTCGGTTGTTCTGAAACCAGCGCTGTCCTGCAAGCCCCGGCGGCAGCTCGATCTCGACATCGACGGGCGCCGCATCCGCCACACCTGCGGTCCCGAAATCGGCGGCCGCAAAGAACCTATGCATCACCCCGGCATCGTCCAGACGATTGAAAAGATCCTCGTCCTCGAAGCCCCAGCCAAGCAGGAATTCGTGACACCCTCCCACCGACTCCCAATCCGGCCGGCGGAACATCGCGATGTCGGACGCCAGCATCTTTTCGGTCCCGAACCCGGTGACAAACCCCGACCGAGCCCGCATCGCCTCCAAATACCTTCCTATCCCGCGCAGCTCGTCGCCAAGCTCCATCACCAGGACCGTGTCGTAACGCGCCGCCGCCACGCCCAGATTGAGCGCCAGCCCGCGCGCCCACGGCTCCGCGCGCCCTGTCACCACCGTCACCGTCTTCTCCGCGCCGAGCACGCCGAGTTCCGCCAGCCGGCGCGTGCCGCCCAGATCCACCAGCACGATCTCGTCGACCGCCGCATCGCTCGACCACAGCCCGACTGCCGCCCGCGCCCGCTCGACGTCCCGCACCGCGCTCACGATCGACAGCCCGGGCAAGAACGCGCCGTTGCTAGGGGCCATCCATCCGCGCGCGCGGATGCGCGCTTTCCCACACCCGCGCCAGGCTCGTCTCGTCGACCCCCGCGTAAAGCTGCGTGGTCGCCAGCGACGCATGCCCCAGCAACTCCTGCACCGCACGCAGATCGCACCCGCGCTGCATCATGTGCGTGGCGAACGAGTGCCGCAGCGCGTGCGGCGTCGCGTGGTGCGGCAG
>CAXUIA010000227.1:0-3970 GCA_964250835.1 uncultured Acetobacteraceae bacterium
CGTGTTAGGTGACGGCATACGGCATAGCCGCGTTCTTTTCAATAAAAGCTTCATCATCGCCATGACACGACGTTTGTATTTGACCGGGTGGTTCTAACACGCCCGACACCGCCGCACGGAGTGCCGGGATGACTTCGGCGGCGAACCACGGGTTGCGCCGCTCCCAGACGCCGGTGCGCCAGGAGGGGTGCGGGAGAGGGAACTGGCCGGGGAGATAGCGGCGGAAATGGCGGACGCGGTCGGTCACCGATCCGCGGCCGAGCGCGTGATGCTGCGCAAAGGCACCGACAAGGAGGCAAAGCGTGATCTGCGGCATCGCGGCGAGCAGCCGGGTCCGCCAGAGGGGCGCGCATTCGGGACGCGGCGGCGCGTCGCCCCCTTGCGGCAGGCGTCCAGGATAGCATAGGCCCATCGGCAGGATGGCGACCCGGGTGACGTCATAGAAGGTGTCCCGGTCCACGCCGAGCCAGGCGCGCAGCCGGTCGCCCGACGCGTCCCAGAACGAGAGGCCCCTGGCGTGGACCGCGGTGCCCGGCGCTTGACTTGCGATCAGCAGGCGGGCGGTGGTGCTGACATGCAGGATGGGCCGCGGCCCGAGCGGAAGATGGGCCTCGCAGTGGCGGCAGGCACGGACCTCGGCCGCAAGCGCCGCGAGATCGTTCAAGGTTCGGTTACGGCGGGTCCTGGCCTGCCCATGCTGAAGACGACGAGCCGCTGGCCGGAATGAACAAAGGTGAGCGTGCAGCTGACAAGCGTGCCCGCTTCGGGGGCGCGCGTCGCATTGGTGAGGATGAGGTGGGCGCCGCCAGGCTCCAGGACCGCGGTCGCACCGGGCCCGAGGAGGATGCCCTTCTCGTCGGCCGCGTTGCCCTGGGTGGCGGGATCGAGACCGGTCAGGGCGGCGTCGCCGAAGCCTGAGCATTCGCCGGCCCTCAGGCGGTCCGAGAGCACGCCGTGATTGACGATGGTTGTGTAGAGCGAGACCGAGCCGTCCGCACTCGGCTGTCCCCAGGACGGCCCGATTTCGATCGGGCCGGGAACCTGGGCGACGCCCCAGGCCGGCGAGACCGCGGCCATCCCGGTCAGTGCAAGCAGGGCGGCGCGGTGAACGCGATCAGACCAGGTCATATTCCACCTCCGGCGTGTAGACGGCCTGCTCCTTGCCGAGTTGCGAACTGAACAGGGTGAAGTGCGCGATGGGCGCTGCTCCGGTTCGCAGCAGGTTGTGGGCCTGCACCCAACCGGCAAGCCGGTCCGGCGCCACCCCCTCGACGCGGGCGAGACCGATGTGGGGCTGGAAGCGCCGGCGCTCGCCGGGCAGACCGATCCGCTTCATGGCGGTGTCGATCTTGGCTTGGAGGTGGTCGAGGGCGGGATCGCGAACCACGCCGGCCCAGAGCGAGACGCTCCGGCCGGCGCGGTCAAAGGTGCCGGTCCCGCTGAGCGCCAGGCTGAAGCGTTTGGCGCGCAAGCTCGAGAGCGCGCCGTCGATGTCCTCGGCCACGAGGTTGGTGACCTCGCCCAGGAAGCGCAGGGTGAGGTGGTAGTTCTCCGGCGGCGTCCAGCGGGCGCCAGGAAGGCCGCCGCAGAGACTCGACAAGGCCTCGCGAAGCGCGAACGGCAGATCGAGGGCCACGAACAACCGCATGATGCGGTCAGCCTGTCTGTGCCGTCAGGGCGCGTCAATGCGCCGCAACCGGGCGACGCGGGCGATGGCTTAAATCGGCGACAGGCGGCCGCCGTGACGCTCGATGTGCTTGATAGACGAGAGGCAATCGCCGACATTGCTGGTCTGGAAAGCGGACGGGGTTGATCCAGTCCGTACGAGGGGAACTCAGATGGCTTTCACACCCGACTTCAGGACTACGTCCGGGCGCCCGGTGTCGGGCGTCGCGACCGTTGACGCCGGTCTGCGGGCGCACATGCTCCGCGTCTTCAACTGGATGACGTCCGGGCTGCTGCTGACCGGGATTGTGGCCTATGGCGTCGCCAACACCAGCCTTCGCGACGTGTTCTACCAGACGGTGAGCGTGCAGAACGCGTATGGCGAGACGTTTAATCAGCTCCGCCCGACAGGGCTCGGCTGGCTGTCGATGATCGCGCCGCTCGGCTTCGTGATGGTGCTCAGCTTCGGCGTCAACCGGCTCTCGCGCACGGCGGCGCAGACCCTGTTCTGGGTGTTCTGCGCGGCGATGGGCGCGAGCCTGACCAGCATCTTCTTCGTCTACGAGCAGACATCGATCGCGCGCGTGTTCTTTATTACGGCGGCGACGTTCGCGGGCATGAGCCTGGTCGGCTACACCACGCGGACGGACCTGACGAAGTTCGGGTCGTTCCTGTTCATGGGGCTGATCGGGATCATCATTGCGATGCTGGTCAACATGTTCCTGCACAGCGCCATGGTGCAGTTCGTGGTCAGCGTGGTCGGTGTGCTGGTGTTCACGGGCCTGACCGCGTTCGACGTGCAGCGCATCAAGCTCACCTACACGAACTACCTGTATGCGGCGGGGCCGGACGAGGTCGCCAAGCGCAGCGTCTACGACGCGCTTGCGCTGTATCTGAACTTTATCAATCTCTTCACCTTGCTTCTGCAGCTGACGGGGACACGCTCTTCCAACAACTGACGTCCGGTCGTTGATTGCGGCGCGCCGGGGCCGGGGGAGGCGACTTCTCCGGCCCCATCTTTATGTCTGGCGATGGTGGAGCGGATGAGACGTTTGATGACGGTGGCGGTGTTGCTGGCCGCTGCCGGTTGCAGCGATCCGAAGGACGCGAACAAGACCAATTTCAAGGCGGCGCTCGACCGGCACTATGCCGCTCATTGCGTGTACGTGACGCCGTCGGTCGGACTGTCGACCTATCCCGTGTCGATCGATGCGGCGACAGACAGCAGCCGGTTCGACGCGCTGGCCGCGGCCGGGCTGCTGGCCGCCTCCTCGTCGGCCGCCGAGCATCCGGGGCCGCTCGGGATCGGCACGATCCGCACCGAGACCAGGACCTTTACGCTGACGGACGCCGGCAAGTCGGAGTTTCAGCCGGCGACCAGCGGGTTCTGTGCCGCCCACTACACCGTCAGTTCGGTCGATGGGTTCAGCGCTCCGACGCCGAAGGACGGGCGGACGGTGTCGGAGGTCGATGTCACCTTGGCGCCGAACCTGGAGGGCTGGACGTCTAACCCGGCGGTTCAGCAGCGCTACGGCGCGCAGCTCTCGGCGGTTCAGGGGACGCACGACAAGGTTGAGCTCGTGCTGCTCGACCGCGGCTGGTCGGTGCCGGGCGACGCGCCGCCATGACACGCACCGCGGGGGTGGCGTGTGTGGTCAGGCGCGCGCCTGAAGGACGCGGAGGACATCGTCGGCGGTCCCCGTCTCGCCCAGCCGTGGAAATATCCGGGTGACGCTGTTGGCGTGAGCGCCTCCATCGACGTCGGTCATGACATCGACGGCCAAGGTGACGTGAAAGCCGCGGTCATGGGCCTGGCGCGCGGTCGACTCGACGCCGCCGCTGGTCGAGATGCCCGCGAGCACGATCTGGGTGACGGCGTGCCGTGCGAGGTGCTCGTCGAGCGCTGTGTTGGTGCAGGCGCCCCAGCTTCGTTTGGTGACGACGTGGTCGCCCGGCGCCTGCAGGCCGGGCACGAACTCGGCCCAGTCGGTGGGAAGCTCGATGCGGGCGCGCACCTGCTCGGTCCGGCCCGGCGCCCGGCCGGCGACGCGCACCAGGACGACCGGGAGGGCGAGGCGCCGGAACTCGGCCGCAAGAGCGCGGGCGCGCTCGACGATTTCGCCCGCCGGATGCACCGTGGGCAGCGAGACGACGCCCTTCTGGAGGTCGATGACGACGAGCGCGGTTTGCGCATCGAGCGTGGTGATGGCCATTGGTGAAGACGCTTCTGATCGAGGGCTGGCGCCGGATCAACCATTCCTACGCGTTGGTCAACCAGCACCAGATCCTGCGGTTGGCGCGGATG
>CAXUIA010000227.1:4084-4404 GCA_964250835.1 uncultured Acetobacteraceae bacterium
CCGAGTTGGAACGCGGACGACGGCGACGGTTTCGCGCCGGCGGATCGCGCGGTCATCGATGAGCTCCCGGCGCCCTCGCCGGACGATCGGGTGGATGCGGTCTACCGGATCTGCTCGCCGTTTCGATGGCGCGGTTGCGAATGGGATGGGGTGCGCTTCGTGACCTTCCTGGCCGTTGAGACCGGGATCGTCGCAGGCGTGTTCGCGACCGTGCAGGATCAGGCGCTCACGTTGGCCGACGACAACCCGTTGGTGGTGCCGAGCTCGTGGTGTCGCGACCGGATCGTGGAAGGAGGCGCTCGCCCGGAGCGGATCCACGT
>CAXUIA010000228.1:0-407 GCA_964250835.1 uncultured Acetobacteraceae bacterium
CGATTGCGAACGATCACATCACAGTATTCTCAAACAAGCACGATCACGATCAAGTCATTGCGGCTACGAGTGAACCGCAGGGCACGAGGACTGTGGCCTTTGATTGGTCAGAGGATCTCGCAGGCGGAGTAGCGATATTCCTGGTCTACGATGATAGCATCCATCAAGTAGAGTAATGCCCGGATGTCAAAGCGTGAACAATCTAAATTTGAGTCTTAGCAGAATGCGCTGGAAGCGCATTACATCTTTTTGGCCAATACTACGTCTATAAGCGCGATCGCTGGAAGCGACATCAAGCAGCATCATGCGGCGCGGCTGGTCGTCGTCAAATGAGACGTGGGCTCAACCAACATGACACGCACCCCGGGGCCGCGCCCCGCGCGGGGCAGCGCCTGGTAGCCGCCGTG
>CAXUIA010000228.1:417-4403 GCA_964250835.1 uncultured Acetobacteraceae bacterium
CCGCCGTGCCGCACGCTCGTCGAACCACACTGACTTTCCTGCCCCCAGTGCGGCCCGGCTTGCGCGGGGCCGCTGGTGGTCAGTGCAGCATCGACTTGTTGAGCGTTCCAAAGGAGACATGATCGGCACCGTCGATCAACGTGAGTGGAGCATCCTCCGGCAGGGCAGCGAACTGCGCCCTGGACAGGGTGAAGATTGCTTGGTTCGTGCGGCCGTTATCGCCGAACCGGCTCATCGTCAGACTGGCCCCGTCGGCCTGCAGGGTAAGCAATGAATTGCGTACGGGGATCGGAGCGGCACTGTCGACGACGATCTCGACGTTCGAGGATGCTGCCGCCTCAGCAGTAGCTGTCGTTCCGGAAGCTTCGGGAGCGGCAGCACGAACCGCGGAGACCTTGCCGCCGCTTAGGGTAATCGAGATACCAGCCGAAGAAGCTTGCTGCTCGGCGGTGACCTGCTGCTGCGCAACCAGCGTCAGCGCCCGCCCGAAGCCAGCGATGGATGAAGTGACGGTCGGCGGTGGAACGTCGGCCGAGGTGGAGAGGCGCAGATTAGAAAGCCAGATCGCACCCGACTTTGCACGGTCGAATGTGAAGCGAACACCGGAGAACGAGCTGCGCAAGTCAAGGCCGAAGGCGTAGAGCGGCATGCGGACTGTTTGCAGGACCGGGTGCAGGTTATCGCCGTAGCCGCCGACCGGGCCCTGAACAACGGCATATTGCGAAAGCGCCTGCGACGTGGTCAGCGTTCCGTCCGGCTTGACCAGGGCCACCGAGAAGTCAGTCGGCGCGGCATTGTTCAGCGGGCTCGGCGCTGCGCATGCATAAGACACTGTCGGCAAAGTGGTGCACTGAAGTGCGACCCGGAACTCAAGCGTAAGGTAGGGCAGGATCGGGTAAGAGTTTCCAGTGCTGGCCAGGTTGATCTGGTAGAACGGAGTGCCGGGCGACCCCTGGGTGGTGGTATCCCAGCTCAGCGCTCCGGCAGTCAGAGTGATGTCGTGGTTTGGAACCTGCTGATCGGCGAAGACGACGTTGCTCGAGGTGTCGCGGACGCCGGAACTGCTGCTGCCGACGCCGGTAAAATCATCGACCGGCAGTTCGGGACCGAGATCAGCGCTGTCGCTGAATGAGCGGTCGAAAGTCGTGACGGCGGCAAGCTTCGGCGGCAAGCCGAAAGCGGGATCGAGCAACGTGCCATAGGTCGGTTTGGCCGACGAGCCGACATGGGCGCGGAACAACGACATCACGGCGTAGGTGGAGGCTGTCTGCTGGGCGACCGACATGTCGCCGGTGACGCTGAAAAGGGGCACGTTGCCGGGACCGGTACAACCCATGGAGTCTGAAGTCTGCCACTGCGTGTTGAAGAAATCGTGGTTCGCACCCCACACGGCGTAGACCGACTTCTTGTTGGGAATCGTTTCGGCGAGTGCAGTCACCGTACGGTCGTAGACGCGCACACCTTCGACATTGGAAACGTCGCCATCGCACATTGGAAGAAGAACAGTCCACGGGATGTTGTTGGCGTAGAAGGTGCGGGCGGTCTGGCCGTCAACCGGTGCGAGCTCAAACATAGCCTGGATCTTAACCGTGGTGCCGATCTCGGCAGGCCAACTACTGCCTGGATCATGGTACAGGGTGTAGGCAGCGAGCACGCCCTCCCCGCCACGGGAGTGGCCAAACAGACCGACGTGACTGAAATCAAGAGTTCCCTTCGGATCGTAACCGAGAGAAGAGGGGGCGCCGCCGCTGCGGTTCCATTGTGCAAGCTGCATGAGGTGGCGAAGCACGAGGCGTCCTCGGCGCAAATTAAGACCGGCGTCGCCCGGCACGCCGGCGGCAGCGTTGATCCCCCGGTTGGCGTTGATCGAGACTACAACGTATCCCAGCGATGCGAGCTTGGTCGCCATGTATGTGTAGCCGAGATGGTTTGGCACCACGACGTAGCCGGTCGGGCACGTTCCGGTGGTGGTATACTGCGAGTTGTCATCGACCCGGCCAAGCACGCCGGGTACGTAGTGACCGCAGGTAGCGTGATTTCCGTGCAGAAAGACGAGCAGCGGATGGGCGTGGCCATTGTCAATCGGTCGGTAGATTTCTGCCCAAAGCTCGGTGACCACGGTGCTGTCGACGAGCGGATCGATTGCAGCGGGGAGATGATATTCGCTTTCGGCAACTTGATACGGCCCATTTGCGGTCGGATCGGGCGCGGTCGCGATGTAGGTCTGCGCGTTTGCCTGAGTGGTGAGGTTGGCGGCGGTGGCGATGGCAGCGAGCGCACAGGACGCGAGTAGGAGGCGTTTTGGCTTCGGTCTCATTGGCATGGACTTTTTCGCTCCGTTAAAGCACGCACTACGCGATGCGCGACTACGTACGGAGCAACTCGCGTGCCAGGATGTGACGATGCTTCGTCGTCTCAAAACATTGATCAGCGCGGAACGTAAGGCACACGAACCAGGCGTTGTGCGCCATGTCAGTGACACGTAGGACAACCGACATGACCACCAAGTAGCGTGGTCGCCAGGCCACGCTCATGAACTCAATCATCTCGCAGGCTCAGGCGGTCAACCCCAAGGGAGTCCCGGCCGAGGAGGCAGGTCGGCTCTTTACTGACGCGGGTCTGGGGCGGCTCGCCCCAGCGGGGTTCGGGGCAGCGCCCCGGTCCTTTATGCCTCCGTCAGCCACTGCGGGTTGTGGATCGTGCCGTCGAAGAAGTGGGTGGTTTTGTAGCGTTCGGTGGTGCCGGTCATGGCGACCTGCTGGGTCTTGCCGAGAACGTCGGCGAGCTTTTCCGATGACCAGGGCTGGAAGGTTTTCACGGCTGTCAGGGCCTGCTGCAGGATGCCCATGCTGTCGATCCCGGTGATCTGCACCGAGATCGGCAGGTTCATGGGGTACTGAAGTATCTCGATCGGCGGCACGAGGTTGGTCTTGTAGATGAAGTCGTCGCCGAAGGCTTTCATTCCGAGGATTGCGGTGCCGTGCTGGACGGCGATCGGGACGATGATCTTCTCGAAACTGTTGTAGTGCGCGTCCATGACGTTGAGCGGCATCTGGACGGTGTCGAAATGGAAGTTGTGCTGGTCGGCCACTTCAAACATGTGCTGGTGGATCAGGGGCGATTTGTGACCGGTGAAGCCGATGTAGCGGACTTTGCCCTGCTCGCGCGCCTTGAGGACGGCCTCGATGGCGCCACCATGGGCGAAGATGCGGTCGGCGTCGTCGGGGCGGATGTTTTCGTGAAATTGGATCAGATCGATGTGATCGGTCTTCAGCCGGGCGAGGCTTTCCTCGAGCTGGCCGGCGGCGGCCTTTGCGGTGCGGCCGTCGAGCTTGGTCATCAGGAACACGCGGTCCCGATAGCCGTTGGCAAGCGCGCGGCCGAGCCGGACTTCGCTTTCGCCGTCGTTGTAGTCCCAGCAATTGTCGAAGAATGTGATGCCGGCATCGATGGCCGCGTGGACGACGTTGATCGCTTCGGCGTTGTCCATGCCGCCTGGCTTGGCGAGATGGAAGCCGCCGACGCCGACGAGAGAGACGACCTCGCCGGTGCGGCCGAGGGCGCGGTATTGCATGTCGGGATGCTGCGCCAGCTTGGAGGTGACAGGTCCGGTGGCGGTCGGCCGCTGTTGCTGCGCGAGCGCCGGCGTAATCGAGGCGGCTGCTGTGGCGGTGGCGGCGGTCTTGAGGAAGTCACGGCGTTCCATGATGGGATCTCCCGAGAATGCGGATGGCGGCGCAGGCCGCGCCGTAACCGTTGTCGATGTTGACGACCGTCACGCCGGGTGAGCAGCTCGACAGTATGGCGTCGAGTGCGGCACGCCCGCCGGCGGCGACGCCATACCCCACCGAGGTGGGCACCGCGATGACGGCGCCGGGCACGCGGCCCGCGACGACGCTGGGCAGGGCAGCGTCCATGCCGGCGACCGTGATGACGATCGGAAAGGCCGTGAGTTCGTCGGCGCGACGCAGGATCCGCCACAGTCC
>CAXUIA010000229.1:0-455 GCA_964250835.1 uncultured Acetobacteraceae bacterium
ATGCCCCTGGATCCCGCTGGGGCCGATTGCCTCCGGACCCCTCGACGAAGTGATGGTGTCCAGAGGTGAAGCCTCCGGCGGAGCGCCCCCCACCCGTTGCGGGTACGCCGCTCTCGTGGGAGCTCCCAATGCGGGCAAATCCACGCTGCTCAACCGCATGGCGGGCGCCAAGCTTTCGATCGTCAGCCCCAAGGCGCAGACGACACGATCGCGCGTGCTGGGCATCGTCATGCGCGGGCGTACGCAGATCATTCTCGTCGACACGCCGGGGATCTTTCGTCCACGCCGCAAGCTCGACCGCGCGATGGTGGCGGCCGCCTGGACCGGGGCCGAGGATGCGGATCTGACGCTGCTGCTGGTTGACGCCAAGGCGGGCTTGAATGCGTCGGTCGAGCCGATCGTCGAGCGGCTGGCCGCATCCAAGCGGCGGCTCTGGGTGGTGCTGAACAAGGTGG
>CAXUIA010000229.1:465-4362 GCA_964250835.1 uncultured Acetobacteraceae bacterium
GGTCGCGCCAGGCGCGCTGTTGCCGCTGACGGCGTCAATGAGCGCGCGGCTGGCGGCCGAGGAGATCTTTATGGTCAGCGCGGCCAACGGCGACGGGGTGGCCGAGCTGCTGGAGCGCGTGGCCGAGGCGTTGCCGGAAGGACCGTTGCTCTATCCGGAGGACGAACTGACCGACCTGCCGGACCGGCTGCTGGCGGCTGAGCTGGTGCGCGAACAGGTGTTTCTGCAGACGCATGAGGAGGTGCCTTACGCGGCGACCGTCGAGACGGAGAGCTGGACCGAGCGGCCGGACGGGTCGGTCCGGGTGGACATCACGATTTACGTGTCGCGCGCGAATCATAAGGCGATCCTGATCGGCGAGGGCGGGGCACGCATACGCGAGATCGGGATGCGGGCGAGAAAGGGACTTTCGGCGCTGATCGAAAGGCCGGCGCATCTGTTCCTCAACGTCAAGGAGCGTGCAGGCTGGGACGAGGAGGGCGCCCGGCTGCGAGCGATCGGGCTTGAGGTGCCGAAGGAGTGAGTCTGCGGATCACAATCAAGGTCCTGACGTTGCGATGTCACGACAGGCCGCAGTGATCTGCATCTCTGCCTGCGCCGTCGATCGTTTCGCACGCCACCACGTTGATGTGCGAGGGTTGGTTTCACTGCAACGCTCCGGCACGCTCCATGCTGATCGCGTTTGACGATGCGCTGTCATTGACCATCATCGACGCGAGATGGAGAGCCCAGCCGTCGCGACGTTCGCTGGCCCGGACGCGAGCGCATCGCGGTTCCGCTTGGAGCAGAAAGTCGATCTTGCGGGGGGCAGACCCGACCAATGCAAGTTGGTTGTTACGTTCGACAATGGTGCCGATTGCGTCTCAGTGGATCTCGGCGACGGTTGAACATACGCGAGCGCGCCCAAAGGCTGAGCGCGAGCTGGTCATGCAGTTCATAGGATTGGGCGATCATTGCGAGTGTGGCCATCGGCCTGCTTTGTTACGGCGATGCTGATGGAGGGGTGGGCTCGCAGAGTACTCGCATGCGGGTGACTACCGGGCTGATTTTTGGGTGATCCTGTTGGAGGCGGCTGAGGCTGCGATCGCCGGTGCTGCGGCGGCGACTGATCCCCGTTGCGTGCCGCCAAGGTCACGGAGAGGGCGTGAGAGGGTCACCGGTCCAGGCACCTTCGACGCAGGTTGCGAGGATTTCGAGCGAGCCGGAGAGGAGGACGAGGTCGGCGCGGTAGCCGGGGGCGATCCGGCCGCGGTCGGAAAGGTTGAGAAAGGCCGCCGGGAGCGCGGAGGCCATGCGTAGTGCGGTGTTCAGCGGGGCGCCGGCCAAGGTTGTGGCGTTGCGGACGGCGTCGATCATGAGGAGGTCGGCGCCGGCGAGCGTGCCGTCATCGGTGACCAGGCGGCCGCCGGCGCGGTGGATCGTGCGTCCGAGGAGGTTGAACTCGGTGAGTTCCGTCCCGGCGGGAGACATGGAGTCTGAGATCAGAAAGACCCGTTCGGGCTTGCAGCGGAGTGTCAGCCGGAGGTTGACCGGGTCGACGTGATGGCCGTCGGCAATCAGGCTGCACCAAGCCTGGCCGTCTTGGAGGCAAGCGGAAACCGGGCCTGGCGCGCGGCCAGCGGCGGGAGGCATGGCGTTCCACAGATGGGTAAAGCCCTGGAGGCCGGCGCTGCGAGCCTGGTCGATCCGGGCGGCCGTTGCTTCGGTGTGACCGGCGGCAAGGATCGCGCCGGCGTCCGAGAGTGCCCGCAGGTCGCCGTCGGTCATCTCCTCGGGTGCCACGGTGATCAACAGGGCGCCGAGATCGTCGCCTGGGAGCGAACAGAGCTGGGCGCGGTCGTCGCGCGTCAGGCGGCGGACCCATTGGGGCGGATGCACGCCGGGGCGTTTTGGACTGATGAAGGGTCCTTCGAGATGCAGGCCGGCGATGCCGCTGCCCGGTTCGGCGCGCGCGGTGCGGACTGCCCACGCGGCCTGTTCGATCAGGCCGGGGTGGTCGGTGATGAGGGTCGGCAGCAGGGCGGTGGTGCCGCCGGCACGGTGGGCGGCGGCGATCGTGCGCAGCGCCTCGGGAGTTGGTGCGTCGTTGAAAAGGACGCCGCCGCCGCCGTTGACCTGGGCGTCGATGAAGCCGGGCGCCAGAACTGCTTGCTGCGGCAGGCGGATGGCCCCGGGCGCTGCCGGACCCGGCCGCACGGAAGCGATGAGGCCGTCTGTTATGACAATAGTTGCGGAAACAAAATGGTTGTCGATGAGAACGCGGTCGGCGAAGATGATGTGTCCGGCGCGGGTCATTGGGCGCGTTCCTGGTCCGGCGCGCCCTTGTGGGTGCGCAGGGGCGTCGGTAGAACGGTCAGCCCGCCGACCGCAACCGGCCGTGAGAACCCATGCCAGAACCGGCCTCCAACAAGCGCGTCCTGCTGAAGGTCTCCGGCGAAGCGCTGATGGGGCGGCGAGAGTATGGGCTGGATACGGACACGGTGTCGAAGATCGCTGCCGACATTACCGTTGTCTTCAGGATGGGCATCGAGGTTTGTCTGGTGATCGGCGGCGGGAACATCTTTCGCGGCATCTCGGGTGCTGCAAGCGGGATGGAACGCAGTCAGGCCGACAGCATGGGCATGCTGGCCACTGTTATGAATGCGCTCGCGATGCAAACGGCGCTTGAGCGGGGTGGAGCGCCGACGCGGGTGTTGTCGGCGATCCCGATGGCGTCGATTTGCGAGCCTTTCATCCGCAGGCGTGCGGTTCGGCATATGGAAAAGGGCCGGGTGGTGGTGTTTGCCGCCGGAACCGGCAATCCATTCTTCACGACGGACACGGCGGCCGCCCTGAGGGCGGCCGAGATGGGCTGCGACATGCTGCTCAAGGGGACGCAGGTGGACGGCGTCTATTCGGCCGACCCGCGCAAGCACGCGAACGCCGTGCGTTACGATGAACTGACCTACCACGACGTGCTGGCCCGCGACCTCGGCGTGATGGACGCGGCTGCGATCAGCTTGGCTCGCGAGAACGGCCTGCCGATCGTGGTGTTCAACATCCACGCGCCCGGTGCCTTTGCTCAGGTGATGCGGGGCGAAGGCAAGTTCACCCGGATTGTAGAAAGAGCCTAGTTTCGCGGGTCTGGGGGCGCCCGCCCCCGGCGGGGTGCCAGGGGCTGCCCCCTGCTTTACTGAGGATAACAGCCGTGCCTGCCGACCTGAACGCGCTCAAGGATGATCTGACCCGCCGCATGGATGGAGCGCTGGAGACGCTGCGACGCGACTTCGGCGGCCTGCGCACGGGACGCGCCAGCCCCGGCTTGCTGGAGCCGATCAAGGTCGAGGCCTACGGCTCGGAGATGCCGATCACGCAGGTCGGCACGATCGGCGTTCCCGAAGCCCGCATGATCACCGTCCAGGTCTGGGACAAGACGTTGGTCGGCGCGGTCGAGCGCGCCATCCGCGAGAGCAGTCTTGGACTGAACCCGATGTCGGACGGCCAGCTCGTGCGGGTGCCGATCCCGGTGCTGACGGCCGAGCGGCGGGCGGAGCTCGCGAAAGCCGCGGGCCGCTACGCGGAGGCCGCCAAGATCGCGATACGGGGCGTGCGGCGTGACGGCATGGATCAGATCAAGGCGGCGGAGAAAAAGGGCGACATCAGCGAGGACGACGTCAAGGACTGGTCCGAAGAGGTGCAGAAGCTGACTGACCAGTATGTCAAGCGGATCGACGATGCTCTTGTCGAGAAAGAGCGCGAGATCAAGCAGGTCTGAGAGGACACAGTTGGGGCAGATCGGGGCGAGCGTGCTGGCGGGGGACGTCCCTGCGCTGTCGGAGGCGGTTGCCGACGCGGGTTCGGCTGATGGCGTGCCGCGGCACGTGGCGATCATCATGGACGGCAATGGGCGCTGGGCGC
>CAXUIA010000230.1:0-4350 GCA_964250835.1 uncultured Acetobacteraceae bacterium
GCCTCGCGCTGGCGGGCGACGGCGGCCGGATCGTCGGCGAAGCGCCCGGCGGCGCCGGCGGGGCCGGCCCCCACGGTGACGACGCCGTCCACCGTCACCCGCGCCCGCACGCTCGGCCCGCTGAGCGTGGCCAGCCTCGCGCGTGCCGCCGCGGGGGCCCGGCTTTACGCACTCGGCGGCGTCGACGGCCGCACGGTACGCCGCCTGTCCACCCGTTTCACCGGCGCCGGCGCAATCACCGCGCTCGCCTCATGAGCGGTCCGCACGCGCTCTCCGCCGAACTCGTCGCCGTCATCGTGGCCGTCACCGACGGCGTGCCGCGCGTGCTCACGCCCAAGTCCGCCGCACGGCTGCCGAGCGGACCTTTAGCACGCGACGACCGGTCCCTGCAGTCAGGGCTGCGGGCCTGGGTCGAGCGCCAGACCGGCCGCCGCCCCGGTTACGTGGAGCAGCTCTACACCTTTGCCGACCGCGATCGTGTCCGCCCCTCGGCTGGCGAGGATGGCGGTCTCGGTCGCGTGATCTCGGTTTCCTATCTCGGTCTCGCCCGCGAAGAGCGTCGTTCGGGACCGGAAGATGCGGTCTGGCGCGACTGGTACGATTTCTTCCCCTGGGAAGATCGTCGCCGCGGCGTTGATCCGGCACTTCCTGCCATGGTCGACGCGCTCGCCGCATGGGCACGCGGCAGCGAAGAGGCCGCGCGACGGGTCGCCATCGCCTTCCCGCGCGGCGAGGGCTGGAATGAGGACCTCACGCTCACCCGCTACGAGCTGCTCTACGAGGCGGGCCTTGTCGGCGAAGCCACCCGCCGGCGCGGCCGCGACCTGGGCGAAGGCTTTGGCCAAACGATGGGCGAGGACCACCGGCGCATCCTCGCCACCGGGATCGCCCGCCTGCGGGCCAAGATCAAATATCGCGCGCTGGTGTTCGAGCTGATGCCCGAAACTTTCACTCTCTACGATCTGCAGCGCACGATGGAGGCCCTTTCGGGCCGCCTGTTGCACAAACAAAACTTCCGCCGCGTCATCGCCCAGCAGGACCTCGTCGAGGAGACCGGCGAGCTCGCCTCGGTTGCGCGTGGCCGCCCGGCCAAGCTGTTCCGCTTCCGGGGCGCGGTCGTGGAGGAGCGTGCACTGACCGCAACCCGCCTGCCTCTCGCACGAAGTTGATCAAGACCGAGCGGTTCCCGTGGACGTTGGGGCCCTCCGTGAGCCATGCGATCGATCTCCCCACTGTCATTGCCATACCCGCGCGCAACGAGCGCGAACGGATCGTTGCGTGCCTCAACGCCGTTGCGTTGAGCCTGCATCGCCCGCTTCCAACAATCGTCCTGCTTGCCAACAACACAATCGACGCCACCGGCGCGGTCGCGTGCGATGCCGCGCGACACCTCGGCCTGACGCTTCACCTGCGCGAGGTCGAGCTTCCGCCGGAACGGGCCAGCGCCGGCCAGGCGCGTCGTCTGGCGATGGAACACGCGGCCGTTCTGGCACCGGATGATGCCGTCCTGATCACGACCGACGCCGACGGCCGCGTAGAACCGGGCTGGCTGGACGCCAATCTGCGGGCGATTGAGGCGGGCGCCGATGCGGTCTGCGGCATGGCGATCATCGACCCTGACGAGGCGCTGGCGATACCGCAGGCGCTGCATGACGACGACGCGCGCGAGGTCTTCTACGCGACGCTGCTCGACGAGCTGGACTCGCTGATTGATCCTGATCCGGCCGATCCCTGGCCGCGTCACGCGGAGGAGTCGGGCGCCAGCATCGCCGTTCGCCGCTCCGCCTATGAGCGCGCCGGCGGCATCCCGCCGCTCCGAAGTGGTGAGGACCGCGCCTTTCTGGACGCGTTGCGCCGCATAGACGCTCGTATCCGCCATGCGCCCGAGGCTCGCGTCATCGTCTCCGGCCGCCTCGAGGGGCGCGCCGTCGGCGGAATGGCGGACACAATCCGCCGACGCATGACGGTCCAGGACCAGATGCTGGACGACCGCCTAGAACCTGTCGCCGACGCGATCCACCGTGCCGAAACAAGGTCTCGGCTACGACGGGCGTCTCCCGAAGGCTTTGGCCGGCTCTGGCACGCTTACGAGGCATCCGACGCACGCCTCTCGATCCGCCGCCCCATCCAGCGCTCGCTCGTAGAAGACGAGATCGCCCTGGCCAAAACCTTGAGGAACGCATTCCAGAGGCGCCTGCCTTCGACGGGGTCGGGGAAAGAGCCCCGACCTCTCACCCCTCAAGCAAATCCAGCCGAAACGTAGCCTCGCGAACGGTTGGGGAAGAATGCAACCCGCAGGCGGAGATGAAAAGGTCCGCCGCCTGCTCTCCCGTGCAGGGCGTATCCGTCGCACCCGTCCAGTTCGCCAGCACGATAGCGCCACCGGTCACGAGCGCCTCCCGGCATAATCCTGCCAATTGCGCGACATCGGCCGGGCTCAGAAAATATAGCACTTCCGACACCACGATGAGGTTGAACCGCCGCCCAAACGGGAACGACGACGGTACGTGGTGCAGCTCGAACTCCACGCCGGGACAGGCGGCCGCCGCCCGCGCCAGCGCCGCCTCCGCGCAATCGATCGCCAGCAGTTGCTCGCATCGTTCGGCCAGCTTCGCGGTCAAGACCCCGATCGAACATCCGATTTCCAGTCCGGTCGCGAATCGCCGCTGGGCCAGCAGCGCAACCGTCGCCGCGTATTTTGCCTGCTCATACGGGCTCGACCGGAAGTCCCAAGGATCCTCGGCGTCAGCATAGAGCTGCTCAAACACCGACGGCGCCCAACTCACGCGGTTCATTGGATGTTCTCCAGAAAGACCTCAAACGGCGTCAGGCACGCCTCGAGCAGCACGTCAGGGATGACGAAGCCGTCGGGCGAATCGGTGATCAACCCGGTTTGCGTGCGATGCGCGGCCAGAGCCGCGCGCTTTCGCTCCAGCCAGCCGTGGACCGCCACTCGAACGCCCGCCACCTCGCCCACCGGCGCGTCGTCGGGGAGCAGCCATCCCCACACCGGATACGACACCACCCGCAGTCCGGTGGCAGCCGCCATGAGAGCGGTCGCCTCGTGATCGCAGTGCGGATCGTGCCGCCAGCACGACGCGATCGTGCGGCACCCGAATTCACCCGCCACTCGGACGATTGCCGCGACCGCGGCTTCGAACGCCGGCCCTGACCGCGGCGCCGCTCCATCCGGCAGCTCCAGGAAACGCACCCGCTCAGGCCCGAGACCCAGCAGGTCGCATGCCGTCCACGCCTCCTCCGCCCTGACCTGACGCAACCGGGCAGGCGGGAACGACGCCGACCCGGGATGCGACATTGCGCCATCGGTGACGAACATGACCGCCGGCGGCCGTGCCTCATCGCACAGCGACGCGATCAGACCGCCGCACCCGAGCGTCTCGTCGTCCGGATGCGGCGCCAGCACCAGCAGACCGTCCGGCGCCAACGCGGCCGCCTCCACCACCGGCAACGCGCGCATGGAAGCTCGGGCGTCGGCCGCTCTCACAACACCCACTCCCGCGTCACACCGCGGGCGGCGAAGAACAGGGCGGCTTCCGTCAACGTCTCGTCCGGCGCCGGCTGACGGAGGTATGTGGCCAAGTCGCGCATCATGCGCGCGATCGGATTGGCGCGCGCGAACGCCTGCAACCCCAGCCCGCGCTGCACCTCATGCAGCGCTTGGAGGCACGCCGCCTCCACCGCGATCCGTGCCAAGTTCACCGTCGCCGCCCGGGCCTCGTCGCTCAACTCGCCCGAGGCGCTCGCGCGCTCCACCCACAGGCGCGCCGTTCCGGCCGCGATCATCATTCGACCGATCCGCGCCGCCTGGTGCGGGTTGCTGTGCCTCGCCCGTTCGACGAGCTGGCCGACGGCGGTCGCCACCACGGCATCCAACCCGCCCAGCGCCACCGCCGAGCCCCGCCACGCGCCCGACGAGAACTCCGGCTGGCGGAGGTAGTCTCCGGCCTCGCCCACCAGGTCGGCTGCGCTGACACATACGCCCGACAAATCCATGTCGGCCGTGCGCGCGCCGCGCACCCCCGACATCGGCCGCGCCCGCCCGACCGCCTCCGTGCCCTCAAGCCGCGCGAGCACCATGACGGGGGGCACCGCATCCATAGCCGCCGTCACCAAGGGCCGCGTCACCCGGCCGGCCCCCGAGCAGAAATTCTTCTCTCCCTGCAGCACCCAACCCGCTCCGTTCGGGATTAGGCGGAGCGGCGACATCTCCGTCACCCAGATCCCTAACAGGTGTCCGTCCGCCGCATCACGCGCCGCCGCCGCGAGCTGCGCGCCGCTCCCATAGCGCGCCACCAGCCGAAGCGCGTTGACGTGCCCCTCGATCAGACG
>CAXUIA010000231.1:0-4340 GCA_964250835.1 uncultured Acetobacteraceae bacterium
CGGGGGTCAGCCGGTCGCAGAGCGCGAATACGGCTTCCTTGTGCGGGATGGTGAGGTTGACGCCGGCGAAGCCGGAGTACAGCAGGCCGCGCAAGGCGACCTCGAGCAGGCCGGGACGGACGGCAAGCGGAACATAGGCGCCGTCGATGCCGTAACGCTGCAGCCAGAAATTGTGCAGGCGCGGCGAGCGGGAGTGCATGACCGGCCAGCCGACGACACCGGCCAGACGCGTGCGTCCGGTGAGGGCATCGGGCCGGTCGAGGCCGGGCTTCTCCAGAATCTCCGAGCCTGCGTCGACACTGCTCATTTGCCCTCCGCTCGTTCGACCGCTGTCAGCAGCCGTGCCAGTCGCGCCGCCCACTCGGCCTGACCGGCGACCGTTTCGATCAGGTCCTGCCGGATCTCGATCTCGACATGGGCGAGACCTGCCGTCCAGGCATGACGTGGAACGGTGTAGTCCGAGGCCGCCGTCAAACGATAGGGCTCGTTGTCGCCCACCACCAGATCGGGCTCGTTGGCGAGTTGCGCCAGCAGAGCGGTGGCGATGCGGTCGTCAACGGAACCGTCCGGCTGGTGGAGGACGCCCACGTGCCACGGGCGCGCGTTGCCCTCGTAGCGAGGCGTGAAGCTGTGCAGGGCGATCAGCACGGTTGAACGGCGGGCGGCGAGGATGGATGCGATGGCGTCGTGGTAGGGCTGGAGGATCTCGGCCTCGCGGGCACTTCGCGCTTCTGGAGAGATGCCGGCGTTGGCGTCGATCGTGGTCTGTTCGCTGATCGTTGGGATCGAGCTCTCGTGGCCGGGCGGGCGATTGCAGTCGATAACCAGCCGTGAGTAGCGCTGCTCGACGAGCGGCGCGTCAAGCGTGCGTGCCAGCAGGCCGCCGGTGCCCTTGATGCCGAGGTCGTAGGCGATGTGCCGGTTCCAGTCGCGACGTGGCAGCCCGAGGTCGCCGAGTGACGCGGGACGGCGCCGCCCGGCGTGATCGGAGACAAGCAGGAACGGCGAGGCCCCGCACGGATTGGACAGTCGCACGGGGTGCGGGTCGAACGGTCCGAGCAGGCTCACCTTGGCTCTCCGTCAGCGGCCCCGGTCTTGCAGGCTTCTTGCCAAGGTGGGCATGACCGGACCGAGGCCATGCGCCTTGCTGATGAGGGAGGCAGAATGCTGATCCGCGCAGGTTACGACATCAGTCTCGACGTGGGGCAGCCGACGCCGTGCCTGATGATGCTGAGCGTTCATCCGAGCCGGTGGCCGGATCTTTGCTCGCCGCACGCGATGATGTTCACGCCCGCGACGGACGCATGGGATTATGTCGACGGCTTCGGCAACACGGTGACACGGATCGTGGCGCCGACGGGTTTGATGACGGTGTCGCTTCGGTTTACGATCCAGGACCCGGGACTGCCCGACCGGTATGCGCCGGAGGCCGAGTGCGTGCCGGTCGAGCAGTTGCCGCCGGACGTGCTCGTCTTTCTGCTCGGCAGCCGCTACTGCGAAACGGACCGGCTGTCGGGGCTCGCCTGGTCGCTGTTTGGACACACACGTCCAGGCTGGGAGCGGGTGCAGGCGATCTGCGACTACGTGCATCAGCGGATCCGCTTCGACTACCAGATGGCGCGACCGACGCGCACCGCCTTTGAGGGAAACGAAGAAGGTGTGGGCGTGTGCAGGGACTTTGCGCACCTGGCGGTCGCGCTGTGCCGCTGCATGAACATCCCGGCACGCTACTGCACCGGATATTTGGGCGATTTCGGCGTGCCGGTTGCGGACTCGCCGATGGATTTCTCGGCCTGGTTCGACGTCTATCTGTCGGGGGAATGGTACACGTTCGACGCGCGGCACAACTTCCCGCGGATCGGTCGAGTGCTGATGGCGCGCGGGCGGGACGCGACGGACGTCGCGCTCACGACGAGCTTCGGGCCATCGTTCCTCCAAGGCTTCACCGTGGTGACGGAGGAGGTGTGACCGCCGCGCGCGGCATGCGGGTCATTGCGGCGGCGTCGATCGGCAACGCGCTCGAGTTCTACGACTTCATCGTCTACGGGTTCTTTGCGACCTCGATCGGTGCGGCATTCTTTCCGTCGCACGACGAGGCGTCGCGATTGCTGCTGACGTTCGCGACATTCGGGGTGTCGTTCCTGGCACGGCCGATCGGTGCCGCGGTGCTGGGCGGTGTCGCGGACCGGCACGGGCGGCGGATCACGATGATGGTGGCGGTCGGGCTGATGACGGTCGGCTGCACTGCGCTCGCGGTGGTGCCGACGGCGGCTCGGATCGGGATCGCCGCACCTTTGCTGGTGCTGGCGGCGCGTGTGATCCAGGGGTTTTCGCTTGGCGGCGAGTATGGCGCGTCCACCGCGTTCCTGCTGGAGCATGAGCCCGCACGGGCGCGCTTCTTTGCGGCCTTTCAGCCGGCGAGCCAGAACATCGCCTCCACGCTGGCGTCTGGCGTGGGTTGGGGGCTGGGGTTCCTGCTTGATGCACAGGCCTACGGTGCGTGGGGGTTTCGGATCGCGTTCGCACTCGGTGCGCTGATCGGGCCGGTGGGACTGCTGCTGCGCCGGCAGCTCGACGAGACCGACGCGTTTCGGGCGATGGCGCGGGCCGAGGCGCCGGTGCGTCGCGTGCTGCTCGATATGCCGGGGCGGTTGCTGGTGGCGGGCGGGACGATCGCGATCGGAACCGGAGTGACTTACGTGCTGGTGTATCTGCCGACTTTTGCGTCGAGCGTGCTGCACATGCACATGCACGGCGTTCTCGCAGCAACCGTGCTGTCCTACGTGGCGGCGACCGCGATCACACTGACGGCGGCGCGGGTTTTCGAACGCGCGGCGCGGCTGCGCTGGATGACGATTTCGACGATCGCGATGATGGCCGCGGCCTGGCCGCTGTTCGCGCTGCTGCGGGCGCATCCCGATACGTCGACGTTCTTCTGGATCCGGGTCGCTATGTTTGTGCTTTGGGCGCCTTACAGCGCGCTGCAGCCTTCGATGTTGGCGTCGTTGTTTCCGGCGGCCTATCGGGTGAGCGGGATTTCGATCGGCTACACGATGGGCGTGGTGACGTTCGGAGCGTTTGCGCCGCTGGCCAACCAGTGGCTGGTGGCGGCGACGGGGAACGCGACGGCTCCGGGGTTTTTTGTCATCGCGATGGGAGGTGTGACGCTTTGCTCACTGGCTTGGGCGGCTTGGACGGAACGCCAGGGCGCTGCCCTGGACCCGCTGGGGCGAGCTGCCCCGGTTCCAGCGGGGTTTCGGGGCAGAGCTCCTGACCTCTGAGCAGGCCATCCGGTTCAGGGAAGGATTGGCGCTGCATCGGGCAGGACGGCTGGCGGATGCCGCGCGTGTGTATGCGTCGGTGATCGCGGAAGCGCCCGGGCACGCGGGGGCGCTGCATATGCTGGGCGTGGTGCGGCTGGGCGAGGGGCGGTTTGCCGAGGCGGCTTCGCTGATCGAGCGGTCGCTGACGGTGGAGCCGGGGTTTGCGGGCGGACAGTATAATTTGGGGTGTGCGCTGCAGTCGCTGGGGCGGGCGGCTGACGCGGCGGCGGCGTATCGTCGTGCGATCGCGCTCGATGCGGCGCATGCGGGCGCCTGGACGAACCTGTCGGGCGTGCTGCTGCTGCTGCGCCGCCCGGGCGAGGCGTTCGAGGCGGCGCGTCGGGCGGTGGAGCTCGACGGGCGGTCGGCGGTGGCGCACTGCAATGCGGGGCTGGCGCTCAAGGCGGCGGGCGACCCCGTGCGGGCGGAGGCGATGTTCCGGGCGGCGCTGGCGCGCGATCCGGGCCATGCGGAGAGCCTGCACAATTTGGGGAACCTGCTGCGCCAGCAGTCGGGGCGGGAGGCGGAGTCGCGCGCGATCCTGACGTCGCGGGTGGCGTCGCGGCCGCGGGTGGTGGCGCCGCGCGTGGCGCGGGCGATGGCGCGGGGTGTGGGGCTGTCTATTGCGCTGCGGGATGGTTGCGAGGGGCAGGCGTGGGCCGAGGCGCTTGAGGCGGCAGCCGGGATCAGCCCGGATGACGCGCTGGTGCGGCTCGCGCTGGCGATGGCACCGCTGCTGGCGGTGTATCGCTCGGAGGCGGAACGCGACGAGGCGCGGGCGGCGTACCGGACGCGTCTCCTGATGTTGGACCGGTGGGCGCGGGATGGGGGTTCGGCGCGGTTGGCTTCGCTCGCCGAGGCGTCTGGGATGGTGCAGCCGTTTTATCTGCCCTACGCGGGCGCGGTCGATCCGGGATTGCAGGCGATCTATGGGGGGCTGATGGCGGATGCCGCGGTGGCGCGTTACGGCGTGGCAACGGTCACGCGGCGTCCCGCGGCCGGCGAGCGGATCCGGGT
>CAXUIA010000232.1:0-1575 GCA_964250835.1 uncultured Acetobacteraceae bacterium
AGGATGCGCCGCTTAACAAGCTGGAACCGCAGACCTTCTACGGCATCGGACCCGGTGGCTACACCGACTACCCGGCGCTGGCGGCATGACCCTGCAGACCAGAGAAAGAACCCCGATGTCGCCTCACTTCAAGCCTGAGACTAGCGCGCTCGTGCTGATCGACCATCAGGTCGGCACGACGCAGCTGATCAAGAACATGCCATCCGACGTCTCGCTGCGCGACGCGGTCGCCTTGGCCAAGGCCGCAAAGTCGTTCGGCATGCCCATCCTGATCACCACGAGCCAGGAAGATCACGTCCAGGGGCCCACCGCGGACGCTCTGCAGAGGGTCGCGCCGGAGGCCTACGCCGCGCGGATCAAGCGCACCGGCGTGGTTAACGCCTGGTCCGACCCCGCCTTCCGGGACGCGGTCTTGGGGCTCGGCCGTCGCCAGCTCGTGATGGCGGCTGTCACCACCGACATCTGCCTCGTGTTTCCCGCCATCAGCGCGGTCGAGGAAGGCTTCGAGGTGCAGGCGGTGCTGGACGCCAGCGGGTCTCCCTTCGACATCGGCGAGGAGACCTCGCGCCGGCGCATGGAGCGCGCCGGCGTCTGGCTGACCTCGACCAACACCATGATCACCGAGCTGGTCGGCGATCGGGGCACGAAGGCGGGTCAAGAGATGATGCCGATCCTGTTCGCCTCCGCCCCCATGTTCCCGATCGACTGAGGAGGTCGCCATGTTCACCGTGGCGTCTCCGCTTCGGATTGAGGGCTTCGACAGCCGCTTCGCCCAGGTGAACGGCGTGCGCTTGCACCACTGGATCGGCGGCGATCCTGAAGGACAGCCGGTGGCCCTATGGCATGGCTTTCTCTCGACCGGCTACGCCTGGCGGTCCGTCGCCCCCGCGCTCGCGGACGCCGGCCTCGCCGTCCTCGTGCCCGACATGCGGGGCTACGGCGACAGCGATAAGCCGCCGGGCGTGGAGGGCTACGACGCCCGCGCGCTGGCGGAGGAGGGGAAGACCCTGGCCGCCCAGATCGGGTTCGGCCACAGCCGCTCCTTGGTGCACGCGGCCCACGACATGGGTGCGCTGCCTGCGCTGCTCTGGACGGCCGACCATCCGGACGAGGCGAAGGCGCTGCTGTATATCGAGGCCCCCGTCATGCTGGGCGAGGTGCTGCGCCCGGTGTTCGCCTACACGCCCGAGGCGATGGCGCAGGGCTCGATGTGGTGGTGGATCCTGCCGCTTGCGCCCGGCGTCCCGGAACGGCTGATCGTGGGCAACGAGCGTGCCTATCTCGGCTGGTTCTACAAGGGCGACCACGTCATCAATCACGATGCGTTTTCGCCCGCTGTGGTGGACGAATACCTGCGCACCTTCTCCGGCCGTGAAGGCGTGCTCGGCAGCCTCGGCGTCAACCGCGCCGCCTTCACCAGCATTGCCCAGACCGAGTCGCTGCTGAAGGCCAAGATCAAGGCGCCGGTATGGGCGATGGGCGGAGAGAAGGGGTTGGGCGCGCGCGTAGGCCAGATGGTCGCGCTGGTAGCCGAGCACGTCCGGACCTCGGTCAAGCCGACCAGCGGCCATTTCC
>CAXUIA010000232.1:1585-4311 GCA_964250835.1 uncultured Acetobacteraceae bacterium
CACATGACGAACGCCCAACCGTTTGATTGAAGGAGACCATCCCATGGCTGACTATTCGATCACCGCGAACGGCGACACCGGTCCACTCCCTTCGGACGATCTGAGCCGATCCCTGACCGTCTCGAACCCTGACGATGCGAACCTGCTGCACATGTCGGTGGTCGGGGACAATTACACGGTCCTGGTCTCCGGCAAGCAGACCGAGGGGCGCTATTGCCTGATCGACATGCTGGTGCCGGACGGCAGCGGCCCGCCGCTCCATCGCCACAGCTTCGAGGAGATGTTCACGCTGCTCGAAGGCGAAGTGGAGTTCACGTTCCGTGGCCAGACCATGAAGGTCACGCAGGGCGCGACGGTGAACATCCCGGCCAATGCGCCCCACCAGTTCCGCAACACCTCGGGCAAGACGGTTCACATGCTCTGCATGTGCACACCCGCCGGCCAGGAGGAGTTCTTCGCGCTGGTCGGCGATCGCCTCGCCAGCCGCACCTCTCCGCCGCCCCAACTCAGCAAGGCAGAGCAGGCTGAGCGTGGAAAGAAGGCGGCCGAGCTGGCGCCGACGTATAGAACGGAAATGCTTTAGGGGCGCGAACTCGTGCAGCGGCTCCGTCAGGGAAAGCGTCTCTGCCGGGCCAGCTTCCCACGCCCACAAACGCCCGTGGCCACGTGAGTGGCCTTCCCCGTGTATGTGGCGACCCACCCCTGGGACAGAATACTTTCATCGGAACTCGGCATTCCGCAAGGAGAGTTTTACAATGCAGCTGCTGATAAACTTATCCGCTACCTCGTATCATGTTCAGTCGAGCGCTGAACAGCTAAAGGGCGGATTTCCCTATTTTGCTCATCACGAGTCAGTCTCGAAGCTGTGGGCTCAAAAGTGGCGGCCGCATCAACTGGGTCAAAAACAACGCCTCGGGATACGGCTTCGACACCAAGATGGTCGTCGCACGCGGGATCAGCACGGGCGGCTACTACGCCTTCTGGGCCGCGCGCACCCACGCGGACCGTCTATTCGCGGTCGTCGCCCAAAGCGGCGGATGCCATCACATGTTCGATCCGGAGTGGCTCCGCGCTCAGGACCAGATGGAACACTCCTTCGTTCTGGCTGAGGCCCTGGCCTGGAAGTTCGGATACCGCGACAGCGACAGCGCAGCCTCCGTTGCGCGCTATGCGGCCGAGACGCGGAAATTCCGTCTGATTGAGGGAGGGGTGATGAGGACATCCACGTGTAGGCTTCTCGCCATCAATGGGATGGAAGATTCGATCTTCCCAATCGAGGACACCCCATTGGCCACGATCGACAGGCACCGCAAAAATCTCGTTGTTCGAGGCGATCGCCCGCATATGGGCAATCCTGGCGCGGAGGACATACTGCACCGTTGGATAGACGACGTCAGGGCGGGCAAGCCCTGACGGCCTCGGTAGGATCGGGCTGCCGCAGCGTCGCTTGCGGCGGCAACTCCGGCAACGCTTACGCCGACCCTGCAAACTCACAACTCAACCGGCCGCGACCGAGCCTGGCCCTTAATCGAGGTAGCCTGAGCATACAGCTTCGAGCCCACCTCGACGATGGCCCGAATTACGGGGGTTAGTTCGCTGCCCAGGGCAGTCAAGGAATACTCGACGCTTGGTGGCGTCGTCGCCAGCACGGCGCGGGACAGCACGCCACGCTCCTCGAGATCCCGCAGGCGGCCGCTGAGCACCTTGGCTGAAATCGCCGGCATGGCCCTGCGAAGCTCGGAAAAGCGTCTCCGCCCGTCACTGAGATTCCAAATAATCTCGGGCGTCCAAACACCCCCGAGCAGGCTCATGCAGGCCGCCATCGGGCAGCCAGGTGGCGGAGGGACTTTCTTTCTTAGCTTCAAAGGCATGACGTTCACCTGCGCACCGATCTGCAACCTGGTTTCCCGGATGTTACCCGGAAAAATTGGTCACCAGAAGTTACCAGCTTACTTGAGGTATCGCCTTCGCCCATACTCCGGCTCTATCGCAATCGGAGACACCCATGAAGCTGTTTTACGCTGCCGGCGCCTGCTCCCTCTCCCCTCACATCGTGCTGCGCGAACTCGGCCTTCCCTTCGCGCTGGAAGCCGTTGACCTTCGGACCAAGACGACCGGATCTGGCGAGGACTTCAAGGCCATCAACCCGAAGGGCTACGTGCCCGCGCTTCAACTCGATAATGGCGAGGTCCTGACCGAGGGCGCCGCCATAGTCCAG
Organism: uncultured Acetobacteraceae bacterium; assembly: GCA_964250835.1. Taxonomy (GTDB): domain Bacteria; phylum Pseudomonadota; class Alphaproteobacteria; order Acetobacterales; family Acetobacteraceae; genus CAXTPV01. The sequence continues at coordinate 3,804 of CAXUIA010000232.1, forward strand.
TTTTTGGCGGACAAGCACGCGCCCGGCAAGCTTGCTCCCGTCAGCGGCACCGTCGAACGCGCGCGGCTCAACGCCCATCTGAACTTCATTGCATCCGAGCTGCATAAGGGGTTCGGGCCATTGTTCGACCCATCACTCACTCCCGAGGCGCGTGCGGCGGCGGTCGCGAATGTCGGCCGCAAGCTCGACGTGGTCGAAGCGGTGCTCGCGGACGGACGGCTTCACCTGACCGGCCCAGACTTCACCGTCGCAGACGCCTACCTGTTCGTCATGTTGAGCTGGGCATCGCTTCTCAACGTGGACCTTGCCGGCTGGCCTCGGCTCAAGGCGTTCAGCGGGCGCGTCCTGCATCGCCCCTCGGTACAGGCCGCACAGGCGGCAGAGAGGCAGAGGGCCGCCTAACAGGCTGCTGAAGAAAGCCGGCGGTTGAGGGTGATCATCTGCGCCCAGCTTGCTTTTTGCTGATCAGCGGCCGCTTTTTTGTTCGAGCTATGGCGAGCCAGCGGTC
>CAXUIA010000233.1:0-4303 GCA_964250835.1 uncultured Acetobacteraceae bacterium
ATCAAGAAAAATCGCCCGCTGTTCGATGCCGCCGCCAAAGCCGGCTGGCGCACCGACGAAGCCGCCAATATGGCCTCGTTGCCCAAGAACGCCGACGCGCAAAAGACCCTCAAGGACGGCCACAAGATCAACCGTCCCGTCCATGACAACGCTCATGGTAGATATAATGACAAGCTCGATGTGGCTGTCCGAGAGCTTTCGGCCCAAATGAAGAAAGAAGGCTTCAGGCCCGGAACTGACGCCTACAATCAACGCGCGAGACAGTTGCTCGAACAGTTGCAAGACAGCCTGCGGCAGGGTCTGCCCGGGCAGCAGCGACTGACCGAAAATGATCCGCGCGGCGGCACGCAGGCCGCGTGATGAGCGCTGCAAAAGCCGCCAACGGTCACGGGCTCTGGATCTTGCGCGAAAGCCTCGAGGCGCACGAGCACAGCGCCACCGCCTTCTACCTCGATCCGGAAAACAGGCTCGTCAACCACGCCGAGTTCGACGAGATGCTCACCGAGCTTCTCTACACCCGCTCCATGAAGATCAAGGGCGATCCCCTCATCCCGGACGGCTCACCGTGTCCGATCCTGTCCATGCCGCCGCTCGACTTCGAGCCGGACTTCTTCAACCACCAGAACCTTCTGTTCGTCTCCCGGCGTTTCCGCGACGCGCTCGCCCAGCCGCCCGACGTGGTCCAATACTGGCCCGTCGATCTCATCCGCGCCTCAGATGAGGCTTACGAGCAGGACTACATGCTCATGCGCATCCTGGCCTGGCAGGAGGTGATGGACATGGATCGCTCCATCTACACGAGGGAGAACATCCTCAACCGGCGGACCGGAGAAGAATTGGTCTTCATCAGCTACATCGAATCCTTTGTCCCACGGCCGGATCTGGTCCCCCGCACCGAGATCTTTCGTTCGGCGGAGGACATGCAATCCATCTTCGTCACCGATGCACTCGCCGAGCGCGTGCTCCGCGCCGGCTGCGACAGCGTCTCGTTCAGAGAACCGGAAACGATCGGCCTTTGGGGGCGCGTCCAACGTCGCGTCCGCACCGCTCACGGCATCAAGATCCTCGACCCCGACCTTCCAACCTGGGAGACGTTCCGCGCCTCCGCAACCACCTGAACCGGCAACGGACTCCACGAATTTCAAGTCCGCGCGTCCCGCCAACCCGGGCTTGCGCGCGTCGCGTCCGCTAGTCGCCCGCGCTCAGCCGACGCTGCATGATCACCACATCGAGCACCCGGCCGAACTTCTCGCCCGTCGCCCGCATCACCCCCGACCGGGTGAAGCCAAGGCTCGCATGCATCCCGATCGACGCCACATTGTCCGAGTCGCCGATCAGCGCCACCATCTGCCGGAATCCGGCCGCCGTCGCCCGCTCGATCAGCTCCATCCCGAGCGCCTTGCCCACACCCTGCCCGCGCAGATCCTCGCGCACATAAATGCTGTTCTCCACCGTCCGGCGGTAAGCCGAGCGCTCGCGAAACGGCCCGTAATACGCAAAGCCCAGAACACCCGTCTCGTCGGCCGCCACCAGCCAGCAATACCCGGCCTCCAGCCCGCGGGCGAGCCGTACTCCTATCTCTTCCACGCTCGGCGGCAGCTCCTCGAACGTGCCCGTTCCATGCAGCACGTGGTGCGCATAGATCGCCTGGATCTCGGACAGATCGGCCGGCCGGGCGGCTCTGATCTCCATGGCGCTCCTCAAGCCGCGGCCCACCACGGCAGAATTGATGTCTCCGGAAATCGTTAGGTGGTATAAACCGCCGGGAGGCGATGGAACATCCAACGGCCGCACGGTTTAAGTTCACGTTTTATCGCAAGATGTGGCATGAGAACGACGCGTGATGGCCGGCGCCGATCCAGCGGTCGCGCGAACACGGTTTCGCGGCGGATGAAACGCCGGCGACGATGATTGGTAATCCGTTGCGACGGACACGCAAAGGGGTGTGAAGGTGGACCAGCCGACCGGATACGAGCCGAGCCAGCAGGCCAATCGCGAGCCAAACGACACCGGCATCCCCGATGCGATCCTAGCGCGGCTGAAATCAGTCATAACGGCCGCACGCTATCATGGCGTCGAGTTGGACCTTCGCGACTTCAAGGGTACGACCGGCGAGGAGACACCATCTCCCGCCACCCTGGTCACCTGGCTGCGCGACCAGGGCATGATCGCCAAGGCCATGCACCTTAAATGGCGTCACATCGTGCGCATGGTTGACCAGCCGCCGGTGGTGCTGCTGTTCCGCGACGGCTCGGCCGGCATCATGGTGGGCACCGACCCAGGCCGAAATATCGTCTGGCTAAAGGATCCGCTTCGCAACGAAGCCGAGCCCGCTGTCGCCGTTGATGAGCTTCGCCTTTCTCAGGTCTGGACCGGCGACATTGTCCTGATCCGGCGTGCCCGAGACGCCGCCGAAGAAGAACAGCCATTCAACATACGCTGGCTGTTTCAGCTCTGCATGCGCGAGAAGCGCGGGCTGCGCGACATCTGCATCGCGTCGCTGACCACCAGCGTGCTGACGATCCTGCCCGCCCTGATCATCATGCAGGTCATCAACCAGGTCCTGCAGTTCAAGTCGATGTCGACACTGGTCACCATGAGCCTCATCATCGTGGTCCTGATCGGCTTCGAGACAATTCTCGGGTGGGCGCGCCGCGAGATCACCGCGGTCGTTGCAACCCGCATAGACGTCCGGCTCCAGCTTCACATCTTTGCCCGCCTGGTCTCGCTGCCGCTCGAGTTCTTTGAGCGCAACCAGGCCGGCATGACCATTATGCGCGTCTCCTCGGTCTACCGGCTTCGCTCGTTTATCACCGGCCGCCTGCTGACCGTCTTCCTCGACACCTTCACCCTCCTGGTGCTTCTGCCGTTCCTGTTCTGGCTCGAGCCCACGCTCGCCTGGATCATCATCGGCTGCGCGGGCCTCGTCGGACTGGTCATCGTCTGCTTCATCGGTCCGCTTGCCCGCCTGGCCGGCATGACCGCTTACCGCAATAACCAGAAGGGCAGCGTCCTCTACGAAACGGTCGCCGGCATACGCACAGTCAAGACCTTGGCACTCGAGCCGACCCGCAAAGCGGAGTGGGACCAGCTCGTCGCGGCCGGCGCCGAGGCTGGGCTAAAGGAGAACCGCCTCAGCAATACCGTCAACACGCTCGTGACGCCGCTCGAGCGCTTCATGAGCTTCGGCATCATGTTGATCGGCGCCTACCTCGTCCTGACAAACGCCTCGGGCGTCCAGGTTGGCGGGCTGGTCGCCTTCATGATGCTCGGCGGCCGCGTGGCCCAGCCTCTCGTCAGCTTTGCCCGTCTCCTCGAGGATCTCAACGAGGTCAAAGCGGCTCTCGGCGAGGCTTCCTCCGTGCTCAACCAGCCGACCGAAACGCGCGCGCTGACCACCGGCATGCGCCCACAGATCAAGGGTGCAGTCTCCTTTGTCGACGTCAACTTCGCCTATCCGGGCAGTGACACGCTGGCACTCGACCGGGTGAACTTCGAGATCCCGGCCGGCACTATGCTCGGCGTCGTCGGCCGCTCCGGCTCGGGCAAGTCCACCCTGACCCGTCTCCTCCAAGGCGTGAGCCGCGGCTACACCGGCCATCTCCGGCTCGACGGAGTGGACCTCCGCGAGATCAACCTGACCCATCTACGCCGCTCGCTCGGCGTCGTGCTTCAGGACAACTTCCTCTTCCGCGGAACCGTGCGCGACAACATCACCGCCGGCCGTCCAGGCCTCTCGATTGAGGACGTCGTGCGCGCCGCCAGGCTAGCGGGTGCGGAAGAGTTCATCGAGCGCATGCCGGCAGGCTACGAAACCTGGATTGAGGAGGGCTCAACCAACATTTCCGGCGGCCAGAAGCAGCGCCTCGCCATCGCGCGTGCGCTCATCGCCGATCCGCGGCTAATGATCCTCGACGAGGCCACCAGCGCTCTCGATCCCGAGTCCGAGGCGCTCGTCAACGCCAATCTGCAGCGTATCGCCAAGGGCCGGACGATGGTCATCGTCTCCCACCGCCTCTCATCGCTCGTCGATTGCGACCAGATCTGCGTCATGGACAAAGGCCGCGTTGCTGACATCGGCCCGCACACCGTTCTCGTCGAGCGCTGCGCCATCTACCGCCAGCTTTGGCTGCAGCAGAACCGCCACCTCGATCCGCAACGCGGCGGCAACACTGGCCCGGCCCCCGTGCTCGCCCAGGGAGACGACTAACCCATGGCCAACGAGATCACCGTCCCAGGCCGCCGCCTGCGCAAGAACGCCGCGGAGGAGATGCCTCGCGCACTTCTCGAGTTCTATTCGCCC
>CAXUIA010000234.1:0-690 GCA_964250835.1 uncultured Acetobacteraceae bacterium
CTTCTACGACAGCGCGATCGAGGCTTTCGTGCGGGCACAGATTGGCCATCACGACCCTGCCCGCGACGAGTGCCTCGGCACCTTCGACCAACCATCGGACTTCCCGGAAGGCCGCGCGTTCCACCTGGCCATGGAGGCCCGGGTCGTAGCGGCACCGCGGGGGGCATGGGCGATCGTACGGCACCGCTTGCCGGATCGCGCTTGGTTCGAAGCCATGATGTCAGACGGCAGCGGGGCGCGCGCGGTTGGAGGCAGCTTCGACCACTATGACGATGTGCCGACGTTCCTCGATGTGCATCGTCGGATGGCGTGTTATGAGATCTACAAGATGCGCCATGAGGTCGAGGCGGCGCGTCGCCGGGCGCGCAACCTCGCCGTCATCAGTGAACGCGGTTTCAGGGTCGGCCGCAGCTTTCATAACCTGCTGATCGGCCGGGCCGCCTTTTCAACCGTCACGATCACTGCCCTGCATCCATCTCCGGACGCCCACACCACGATCATCGGCACAGACGACCGTGGCACGGGATGGCTTGCGCTCGGCCTGACCAAGCGCGGCAGCCGTAAACGCTACCGCGCCGACATCGGCGCCATCCAGCTCGCCGCCGCGATCGACGCGGCCGTGGGGGGGGGCGCGGCCCCCCCCCCGCGAGGCCCCCCCCCGCCCCCGCCGACGCCCCCCCGCGGGGGCGC
>CAXUIA010000234.1:700-2703 GCA_964250835.1 uncultured Acetobacteraceae bacterium
CCGCGCCTAGCCACCGCCTAGCCCCTCCATCCTCCCGGCCGCTTGCGCGGTCATCCTTCAAACCTGGAGACCGCCATGACCACGCCCGACGTGCTGACGACGCTTGCCAAATTGCCGCCACGCTGCTTCGCCACGATTCCTGGCAGTCGAGGGCCGCGCACGATTGAGATCGTACGCGGTGTGCCTGGATATACCGAGATCAGTGACGTGGAAGGCACCTCAGACCTTAAAAGCGTCCACTCGGCCGATTCGCTCAACGCGGGACTAGATGTTCCACCCAACCCGGAACAAGTCGAGGCCATGGTGGTCGGCTCGATGTTCGGCTGGCACGTCCCCGGCGCAGACCTCGACGTTGTGCGTGATCGCAACGCAGTCCGCCAGGCCGTCCCGTGATGCCGCCCAGGATCGTAGCCCAGCTACGGACCCAGGCGCCGACCCCGGTCACGACCGTCAACGTCTCGAATACCTTGAGACTGGAGGACACGCCCATGCCGCGCTGCTTCATTCTCAGCGTCGAACCACGCGATGCGGACGCGCCAGGCTACTACGACCTTCGTTTGGCTATCGACAGACTTTCACGTCAGTTCCGCAGTGACCCGTGCGTCGACCGGCTCTGCCGCAAGATGGACATGACCCGGAGCGAGGTGCTGAGACATTTCACGCCCGGCGCGTATATCGAACCGAACACGGGCGCGGTCAGCCTGAACGCCGGCTACGATCCCGGCTTTGACGAGGGCCTTCTTGAAGTCGTGATCTGGAACATCGTGGGTCGAGAGGCCTGCCAGGTCTTTGCCAATCGTGCCTCCGCTGAAAAGGGGACCGAGCCGTGATCCCGGCCTATGTCGTCGCCATACTGCGTGATCCGCCACCGACAACGGCAGACTTCACCCCGACCAAGTTCACGCCATCTGACACCAAGGTCTGGTTCACGACACATTTCATACGCTTTGCCTCGTCGGACTTCCCGAAGCATCAGTTTACCAACCGCTTCTACAGACAAGTGATGCACACGTTCGGGTTCATTGCTCACTATGACCTGGGTGGCTTCTGGACCGAATACTTTACCTCGACCGCCGGAAAGATCGAGTTCCTTGAACACGTCATGTCGTGGCCCTGCCATGGCAAGGCCACCCACACGTTCTGCGACGCGGAACATGAGATCGCGCGACGCCTGAAGGCCGCAGACCTCGTTGGACTCTACCGCGCAAAGCTGAAAAACGAGGAACATGCACACGAGCGGGCTGAACTGGCCCGGCTAAAGGCGAAATACGAAGCACGGCCTGGCCCGATGCCAGTGACATCTCCTCCATCTTCGCCGCGGCATCCAACGGCGCAACCGGCAATGACCGACCGCACCCAACTTGCCTTCGCGCTCGGGTGAGAGACACGGAGGGGTGCCACGTCACCCCGCCGCCGCAAGGGACGGTCGCTGCGCTCCCTCGCAAGCGCGCCCTTGCCCCGGCCGGGTCCCGCCGTGCCGCGAGATGGTGTCCGGCAGAGCTGAGGCAGGACATCCCGCGGCATGGAGGAAGCGATAATGGCACCGACACAAGACACGACATCACAGGCCGACGCCGAGGCAGCGATCAAGAACGCGTCGTCGATCGGCGACCTCGAACGCCTCGCAGGCATCGGCCGAGACCATGAATCCCGCTACCAATTCTGGCACGCGTTCGCCGACATCCCAGCGGCCGGATGCCTCGACGCTGGGGTTGCCGAGCTGAAGCGGCGCATCCGGGCGCAACGCGTCTAGCCAGCCTCGACCACCCCGCGAGGACCAGCCTCGCCCTTCTTTCATCCCGTCTGCCCCCGCTGTTCCGACCCGGATCAGCCACCGAGGAGTCATGCCCCATGCTCAACCCGAGCACGACCCATCACGTCATCAACCACGCCCACCTGTTCTGCGGGCTGGGCGGCGGAGCGCGCGGCTTCAATCGCGCCTCGGCACGCGTCGGCAATTTGACGGCGGCGTTCCGGTGCCTGGGCGGCATCGACGTCGATGC
>CAXUIA010000234.1:2713-4303 GCA_964250835.1 uncultured Acetobacteraceae bacterium
GCCGTACGCGACTTCGAACGGCTGGCAGGGGTCACAGGCACCCGGCTCGACCTGTTCGACCGCGAACAATATCGCGCCTTCCACGGCACCGAGCCGCCCGCCGACTGGCGCGAGGCGGTGCCGGCCGACGTGCATCGTGCCTTCGGGCACGAGCGGCCGCATATCCTGTTCCTGTCGCCGCCGTGCAAAGGCTTCTCCGGGCTGCTCTCCGAAACAAAGAGCAAGTCCGGCAAATATCAGGCGCTCAATCGCCTCACCCTCCGCGGCCTATGGCTGGCATTAGAAGCCTATGCCGACGACCCCATCGAGCTGATCCTGCTGGAAAACGTGCCGCGAATCGCAACGCGCGGCCGGGTGCTGCTCGATCGTATGAACGCGATGCTACGCGCGTATGGGTATGCGGTCGCTGAGACCAGCCATGATTGCGGCCATCTTGGGGGACTTGCACAGTCGCGCCGACGTTTCTTGATGCTGGCGCGCCATCAGAAGAAGGTGCCGCCGTTCCTGTATGAGGCGCCCAAGCGCAGCCTGCGTGCGGTTGGCGACGTGCTCGGACGCCTCACCATGCCCGGTGATCTCCGCGCAGGGCCAATGCATCGGGTCCCTTCGCTCACTTGGCTTACGTGGTTGCGGCTGGCGTTTGTCGAGGCCGGCTGCGACTGGCGCAGCCTGGCCAAGCTTCGCGTGGTTGACGGCCAACTTGCAGATTATGGCCTCATGCCGCAGGCGAGCTGGCATAACGGTGCCCTCGGGGTAACGCCATGGATCGACAGTGCGGGGACGATCACTGGCGGCGGACGGCCGATGCAGGGAGCGTTCAGCGTGGCGGACCCGCGCCGCCAGGAGGGGGTGGCCGCGTTCGGCCAATATGGCGTCAACGGCTGGACCGACGTTTCACAAACTGTGATCGGCAAGGCCGCGGTCGGAACCGGCCAATTCGCAGTTGCCGACCCTCGCCACGGCGGGCCGGCCAAATATAACAACGTCTACCGCGTGGTCGACTGGTCCAAGGAGGCACCGACGGTGACGAGTAGCCGCGACGTCGGCATTGCCGATCCAAGGCCCGTCAACAACCGGCAGTTCGACAACATCTACCGCGTCACGGACTGGTCCGGACCGAGCCGTACGGTGATCGGCCGGACGCAACCGTCGGACGGCGCACTCAGTGTGGCCGACCCACGCGCGCGCGATGCGATGTTCCACAACGCATATCGCACCGTCGGCTGGCATGAGCCCAGCCAGGCTATTACCGGCCAGCACAGCCCGAGCAACGGCGCCATGTCCGTGGCCGACCCCCGTGCCGAGGCAGGCTACGAGGGACGAGGCAAATACCGCATCACCAACTGGAAGCAGCCGAGCGGCACCGTCATCGGCGCGTCCGCAACCGGCAACGGCGCGTTCGCGGTCGGCGACCCTCGGCCTGGCCTGAAGCGCGACAAGGGCGACGACTGGACCGGAGCGGGGCACTACGGCGTGCTTCCGTGGTCGGAGACCTCGGGTGCCGTGAGCGGAGCGGCCGGCCATGACAACGGCTACTGGTCCGTCGCTGACCCGCGACAACCAGAGAAGTCCGACCGCCTAGTCGCAGTC
>CAXUIA010000235.1:0-4288 GCA_964250835.1 uncultured Acetobacteraceae bacterium
TGTCGAGACGATGGTGGGCCTGGCGCGCGGGGCAGGTGAGGTGATCGCCTTCGATGTCGACGACCTGGTCACGGAGCCGTCGCTGGCGCGGTCGGACGTGATCGATGCGATGCGGGTGATGGCGCTCGGGCCGGCCGTGATGTCGTTGTTCTTCACACAGATGCGAAGCACGCTGTTGGCGTCCGATCTCGCGATTGCGACGACCGACGAGTTGGGCGACCGGCTGCGTGCGGTGCATCCGGCGGTTTACGTCGTCCCGAACGGGTTCGACGACGAGGCGCACGATCTGGCACGCCTGGAGCGCCGCGCGCGTTCGCCGGACGGCCTGGTTCGGATCGGCTATGCCGCGGGAACGCAATCGCATCAGCGCGATTTCGCGGTGGCCGTGGACGCGATCGCCGTTGTGCTGCGCGCGCGGCCGCGGACCCGGCTGGTGCTGTTCCGCGACGCGGCCGGTCGCCCGATGCTGATCACCGACGAGTTTCCGGCGCTTCACCCGGTCGCAGAGCAGATCGAGTGGCGCGAGACGGTGCCCGTTGAGCGGCTGGCGGCCGAGATCGCGCGCTTTGACATCGCGATCTGCCCGCTGGAGGTGGGCAACGTGTTCTGCGAGTGCAAAAGCGAGATCAAGTTCGTCGACGCCGCACTGGGGGGGGTGCCCTGCGTCGCGAGCCCTTCTGGACCGTTCTCGCGCGCGATCGCGCACGGACGGACAGGGTGGCTGGCTCACGATGGGTCGTCGTGGCACGACGCGCTGCTGACGCTGATCGATGCGCCGGAGCTGCGGGCCAGGATCGGGTTCGCGGCCTACTGCTCGGTGTTGTGGCGGTTCGGACCGGCACGCCAGGCTGAACTGTGGGATGGGATACTGCGCGGGCTGGAGGGCGGGCGCGAGGCGGCGGCCCTCCACGAGCTTCGCGTACGGCGCGGCGCCTATGCGGAGTTCGGCACGCCGGTGGTGCCGGAGACCGACATTCTGTTCGATTACGACAGTCTGCGTCATGCTGACGTCGCCGTCGCGATCACGTCCTTCGAGTATGACCGGTTCATCGAGGAGGCACTCGACTCGGCGGCCGCGCAGACGCTGGATCAGCTCGAACTGGTCGTGGTCGACGACTGCTCGACCGATGGTTCGGCCGATCGCGTGCTGGCGTGGGTGGGCCGCCATCATCGGCGGTTCACGCGGGTGAGGGTCGAGCGTTCGCGCCGCAACGCGGGGCTGGGGCCGGCGCGAAATGCGGCCTTTGCGGCGGCGGAGGCACGGCACGTGATGTCACTCGATGCGGACAACCGGCTGTTGCCAGGCTGCTGCGAGGCGCTGCTTGCATTGCTGCTGCGCGAGCGGGCGGCGTTCGCCTACCCGGCGCTTCGGATGTTCGGCGATCCGGCGCCGCCGATCGATCCGGCGCCGTATGATCCGGTGCGGCTGGTGGGCGGCAACATGGTGGACGCCATGGCGCTCGTCGCGAAATGGGCGTGGGCGGCGGCCGGCGGCTATTACGATCGGCCGGAGGCGCGGGGCTGGGAGGATTACGGGCTGTGGTGCCGGCTGGCGGAGCTGGGCCAGTTTGGGGTGCGGCACGCGGACGAGCTGGCGGAATACCGGGTGCACGCGGGGTCGATGACCAACCGGGTGACCGAGACGGCGGACAACAAGCGGGCTCTGGTGGCGTTCGTGGAGGAGCGGCACCCTTGGGTGCGGTTGCGTAGCCGGGTGGAGCAGTTCAGGGGTGACGTGCAAAGCACGTCTTCGACGTGACGTGCAAAGCACGTCTTCGACGTGACGGCCCTGACCTCGCTGGGGCAGCGCGCCCAGGCCCGCGTGACTTCAGGCGGGGAGATCCAAGTGCCCGGTCCGTTGGTGGAGTGCTGGGGCGGAGTGCTGGGGCGGAGTGCTGGGGCGGAGCTCCTGCCTATTCCGGCACGGTGTTGAGCTCTTCCAGCCAGACCTTGGCATTGCCGTCGGAGGGCGCGCGCCAGTCGCCGCGCGGCGACAGGGCGCCGCCGGCCGAGACTTTGGGACCGTTTGGCATCGCTGAACGCTTGAACTGGCTGAAGCCGAAATAGCGGCGCAGGAACACCTCCAGCCAGTGCTTGATCTCGCGCAGGGTGTAGTGGGTGCGGGAGACGTCGGGGAAGTTGGGCGGCCAGTCGCCCGCGTCCGGGTCGCTCCAGGCATGACTGGCCAGGAAGGCGACGCGCGAAGGGCGAGCGCCGTGGCGGAGGATGTGGAACAGGTTGAAGTCCTGCAGGGCGTAGGGGCCGACGATCTGCTCGGTGCTTTGGATGTGCGCGTTGTCGCCGGCGGGGATGAGCTCGGGAGAGATCTCGGTGGCGAGGATCGCGGAAAGGGTGGCCGACACGCGTTCGTCGAACTGGCCGGACGCGATGACCCAGCGGATGAGATGCTGGATCAGGGTTTTCGGGACGCCTGCGTTGACGTTGTAGTGCGACATCTGGTCGCCGACACCGTAGGTGCACCAGCCGAGCGCCAGCTCCGAAAGGTCGCCGGTGCCGAGCACGATGGCGCCGTGCTGGTTGGCCAGGCGGAACAGGTAGTCGGTGCGCAGGCCGGCTTGGACGTTCTCGTAGGTGACGTCGTAGACCGGCTCGCCGCGCGAGGCGGGGTGGTCCATGTCGGTCAGCATGCGGGTGGCGGCCGGGCGGATGTCGAGCGTGCGTGCGGTGACGCGCAGCGCGTCCATCAGGCCGAGCGCGTTGTCCCGCGTGTGATCGGACGTGCCGAAGCCGGGCATGGTGTAGGCGAGGATGTCGGCACGCGGCCGTTCCAGCAGGTCAAAGGCTTGGGCCGCGACAAGCAGGGCCTGGGTTGAGTCGAGCCCGCCCGAGACGCCGATGACGATCCGCGGGATTCGGGCGGCGCGCAGGCGCTGCACAAGGGCCGAGACCTGGATGTTGTAGGCTTCGTAGCAGTCCTGGGCGAGCTTGGCCGGGTCGGCGGGAACGAACGGGAAGCGGGCGACGCGTCGGGCGAGGCCGAAATCCGCGTCCGGGGGATCGAGGGTGAAGCTGACGCGGCGGTAGGGTGTGCCGCAGTGTCCAGCGCGGTTGGTGTCGAGCGAGGTCAGGCGCATGCGCTCCTGGCGCAGGCCGTCGAGGTCGATGTCTGCGACCGCACTCGCGCTGCCGGCGGGGAAGCGTTCCGTGTCGGCGAGCAGCTCGCCGTTCTCGAATATTGATACCTGGCCGTCCCAGGCGAGGTCTGTCGAGCTCTCGCCGGCGCCGGCGGCGGCGTAGAGGTAGGCTGCGATGCAGCGGGCCGACTGCGACTTGCACAGGAGGTTGCGCAGGTCGGCCTTGCCCACGGTGATGTTGCTGGCCGACAGGTTGGCGACGACGGTGGCGCCGGCGAGCGCGGCGTGCGAGGAGGGCGGGATCGGCACCCACACGTCTTCGCAGATCTCGGCGTGGACGATGAGGTTGGGAATGTCGGCCGCCTCGAAGAGCAGGTCGGTGCCGAAGGGCGCGCTGCGGCCGGCAAGCCGGATGGTGTCGTTGGTGTGGTCGAGGCCGGTTGCGAACTGACGCGGCTCGTAGAACTCGCGGTAATTGGGCAGGTGGACTTTGGGGACGACGCCGAGGATGCGGCCGCGGTGGATTGCGACCGCGCAGTTGAACAGACGGTCGCGATGGCGGAGCGGTGCGCCGACGAGGAGGAGCGGCAGCAGGCTGGCGCTCGCCTCCGCAAGGGTGGCGATGGCGGTTTCGACCGCGTCGAGCAGTGCATCCTGCTGTCGGAGGTCGTCGATGGCGTAGCCGGAAAGGCCGAGCTCGGGAAAGACGGCAACTGCGACACCGCGCAGCGAGAGGTCCTGGGCCTGACGGAGGGTGGTCTGCGCGTTGGTGGCGGGGTCGGCGAGCGAGACCTCGATGGTCGAGGCGGCGACGCGGGCGAAACCGTGCGCGTAGAGGGAGGCGAAAGACCGGGTCATGGCTGTTAAGTGGATTTCAACGGCGGGCCTTTGATGGGGTCAAGGGGCGACGCCCCTTTGCTTTCTTCCGGCGTGCAGGAGCTTGATGAGGCCGGCCATGCGCCGGTCATCGCCATCGCGCAGCGGTGTGAGGTGGGGACGAAAGCCGCGCGGGCGCCTGATGCTGATTGTGCAGAGACGCGTCATCTCGAGCAGGCCCTCGGGGCCGCGCGTGGCGCCGAAGCCGCTTTCGTGTGCGCCGCCGAAGCCGAGACGCGGGTCGGCGGTGGGGACGATGAGGTCGTTGATGGTGACGGCGCCCGACGGGAGGCGTGCGGCGAAAGCGGCGGCGGCGG